>JBBRJW010000227.1:0-5577 GCA_038218705.1 Chthonomonadales bacterium
ACCAATACTCTCGCAATGGGCAGGGCATCGCTGCCCCGGCGCGGAATAGACCCGCGGAGCGCTGCAGCGAAACTCGCCCCTCGTCAGCGCCGTAGTGAGAGAGGGACGGCGTGCAGCAGGAGACCAATACGATGAGCGAAACGAAGAGTAACACTCGGCCGAAGAGCGCAGCGGAGCGAAAGCAGATCGAGCGAAATCAGATGGCCGCCGTGGTGCGGGAGCTGAAGAAGGCGCTCGAGCCCGGCGAGAACCTCCTGGCCTTTGCTCGTGGGCGAATCGCCGGTGGGATCCGGGGCAAGATCAACGTGGGCCTCGAGGCGCTGATTGCGCCGGACGTGAATGTCGGCCTCACCGAAGGACGGCTGCTGCTGCAGCATGTGCAGCCGGTCTCGGGACGCGCCAGCGAGATGGCTCCGCATGCCTTTACGCTCGCCGAGCTGCAGTCCATCGACTTTGCAGACATCGAGACATTTGGCGGATCGCCTGCCTCCCGGCTGCTGCTTCGCCTCCCCAACGATCAGCAATTTCGCGTCCGGCTCGAAGGCAGCCTCAACCTTATGAACGCCAAAGCCCTGGCGGCGGTCTTCCAGGCGATCGCAAAGTCCGCGCGGCCCGCTCAATCGCCCACCATGCGCGAATGCGTGGAGTGCGGCGGCACGCAGGATCAGCCCTTCCGATTCTGCCCCTTCTGCGGAGCCGCGCAGCCTGACCAGCCGTCCTCTGCGGCAGAGACGACCATGACAGAGGCGGGCGCTCCTGAAGCGCCGGTTGCGGAACCGGCGCACGTTACACTGGACGCTCAGACGGCAGAGCCAGAGGGCCTGGCAGAGAATCTGGCGGATCCACCTGGTGAGACGGACGCCCTCGCTGCAGCCGCACACGAACCGGCCGGGGACGACCGGGAAGTGGCGGGACAGTGGACGGATGCGGACGCCCCAACGGCGCTTGCTCCCTCGATGATGCCCGAGGCCTGGGAGACCAACGGGTCCGCGCCTTCCGCGTCTGAGCCCTCGAACAGTTCCCCACCCTTCAGCGAGTTCGACTCCGATGCTGAGAGCGGCGAGCTGGCCGCTCCCGAGCCTGCCGCTTCTGCGCCGGCCGACTTCAACGTGATCACTAGCGTCTCGGGCTCCGATCTCAGCTTGCCCGGGGGCCAGGATGAGTCTGAGCCCGCACCTGCATCCTCTGAGATCTTCGTAGCCCCGGTGGTGGATCTGCCGGGCGACCCTGCGTCCGCCGAGCCTGCAGCGGAGCATGCGCCCGCAGCGCCCGATCCGGCGGTGATCGCCGCGGAGCAGCAGGAGGCCGGGCCCGATCTCGGCTTCACCTCCCCGGACTCTCAGGAGGAGACCGCGAGCGAGGCCCCGAGCTCCTTCGAAGCGCTTCCCGCGGCCGCAGCGCCGCCTGCGCCGTCTGGCATCAGCGAGTCGCTGCCCGGCCACTCTGCGTCTGACATCGCGAGCGACGTGCCTCCGCAAAGCCCCTTTGCCCACGATGGCGCGGGGTTTGTGGTGGAGGAGACGCCGGAAGCGCCGGGCGGCGTGCCGCCAGTGACCCCGTCACTTCTCGGCGGGCTTGCGGACTCGCGGCCCTCTGAGGCTGTGGCCTCCATCGTCGATCCACCCGCAGCTCCGGAATTTGCCCCGGAGCCGGCTGCGTCCGACATGGCCCCGCCCCGGGCCGGGCCGTCGCAGTCGGAGGCCGACCGCATTCAGGAGATGCTGGCGCAGCTGCGCGCCATATCGCATCCGGGCTCGCCGGCCCTTGAGAATCCTATCGAGTCAGCCGTTCAGCCGGCTCCGCCGCCGTATCCGCGTGCTGAGCTCGGTCAGCCCTGGCAGGCCCCGCCGCCGGAGCCCTCTTCGTGGGCATCCCCCGGCGCTACTGCCGACGCGCCTGCATGGGGAGCGCCGGTGGCGCCGGCCGTTCCGATGGCTGCGCCGCCAGCGGAGCCGGAGCCTCCGTTCACTCCTGAACCGCAGCCTGTGAGGGGCCCGGGGCCTCTGAGAGCCCATATTCATATCCATAGGCCGCCCGTGCACATCGACGAGATCATCCAGGGCGCGGATGCGGAGGAGATCGTGGCGCGGTTCAAGGCGCGAATGATGCCTGAGCTGAGCTTCGCGATGCGGCTCGCTGTAGGCGGAATGGCGAACCTGCGGTTCGCACAGGAGGTCGTGAAGCAGTACAATGTTCAGGACCAGGGCCACCTGCCGATGCCATCCTCCTGCGAGGAGTTCCTCGAGGCAGCGGTGAAGATAGGCTTTGTGACGATTGAGCGGTGAGACGACCGTGCGGACCGCTGCTGGAGATTCGAAACGCTATGCCTGAAACCGCGCGCATCCGTTCGCACATCCACTTCCCGGGCCTTGCGAGCGCGGCGATTGAGCATCCAGCCGACCGTGCGGCACTGGAGGCTCTCCGCCGCACCCCCGGCCTCGACCGGCTCATTCGCTTCCTCTCGGCCCGGGGAGCAGAGCGCTACCTCCGAGTCCGCTTCTCGGCGGACAGCCTGCGTATCTCTCCGCGCCAGTGCCCGCGCCTCTACGCGGATCTGCGCGAGGCCTGCTCCATCCTCGACGTGCCGGAGCCAGCGCTCTATCTAAGCCAGTCACCGCTTCCGCAGGCCTATACCTTTGGCGTACAGCGTCACACCATTGTGATGACCACCGGGCTTATCGACATGATGAGCGATGAGGAGCGCCTGGGCGTGATCGGTCACGAGCTCGGCCATATCAAAGCGGAGCACATGCTCTACCGGACCATGGCGATGATCCTGGCGGACATTCTCTCCGGGGCGGTCTCCATCGTAACGCTCCCGGGAGCGCTCGTCACCTCCGGCCTCGTGTTCGGGCTCTATGCCTGGTTCCGGAAATCGGAGTTGACAGCCGACCGGGCTGGCCTTCTCACCGTACAGGACCCTGCGGTCTCGGTCTCGACGCTGCTGAAGCTCGTGGGAGGCTCGAAAACGCTCGCCGACGATCTGAACGCGGACGAGTTTTGCCAGCAGGCCGAGCTGCTGGAGGACCTGGACGAGGATCTCACGAGCCTCTTATACAAGGCCCAGATGCTGCAGCGGATGTCGCACCCGTTCCCGTCGGTGCGGGCCCGAGAGATTCGCGCGTGGGCAGAGAGCGATGCCTACGCACGATTGATGCGCGGCGACTATCCACGGGCCGCCGTCGCGGTGCCTGTGCGCGTCTGTCCAAAGTGCGGCTGCACGACCACGAATGGCTCGTTCCGTTTCTGCTCGGAGTGCGGCGCTCCTCTCACTTCGATCGCGAGGGGCAGAGTATGACCCGCCGTCTGGCGGCGCTCTTCGGCGCGGCGGCCCTGATCAGCTGCGCCTGCGTCGGCGCGGATCCGGCCGTGCCAGCGAAACCGGACGCAAAGACCGAGGCGCTGCTGAAAGAGATAAGCGCGGGCGCAGCGAGCCTTCAGACCCTCACGGCGGACATCGTGCTGACGCAGGTCTCTCGGGATTCGAGCGGCAAGCTGCAGGTGGTTCGCTACAATGGCGCAATGCGCCTTAAGAAGCCGAACCTTGCCATCATCGTGGTACGCAGCGACACTTTCAGCCAGACCGTGGCCTCCGACGGAAAATCGCTCTTCCAGACTCTGCCCGGGCAGTTCTACACTGAGGGTCCCGTAGATGCGCAGGGTCGCAATATCAACGTATTCTGGGCCTCACCGATCAATCTCTTCTTCAATACCACCATGCTTTCGCCAACGAGCAAGCCCGGCCCGGTTTTCGGCGTGGCTCCGCCAGAGACGCTGGGCGGGCGCATCTATGAAATCCTGACCGTGTCATCGCAGCGTCCTGTCGTTTCGGTTACCCGATACTATGTGAGCCCGGAGCACCTCACGCTGAAGGCGGTGACCACTGTCCGCCAGGCACTGATGGATATCCAGTTCGATGCAACGCTCCTCAACGTCCGTGTCAATCCTCCGCTTGCCGACAGCGATTTCGCGTATACCCCGCCTGCAGGATCGAGCCGTTACGTTATTCCGCCTGCCACAAAGTGAGCAGGCTGAGCCCGACCTTCCGCGGCTGCCGCATATCCACGCCTTGCCCCTTCGCTGACAGCGCCAACGACCAGCAGCCCGGACAGCCCTCGCGGATTCTGCTCCCACGGATGGCCAGACGAAAAAGCGGCCCGGCTTCGCCATTGAAGCCGGGCCTTGCCTCAAACGCATAGCGCTTGAAGACTTCTGAAATATGAGGACAGGTATGAAGGAACCCTGCACCCACAGTGTACCGCAATATGCGCGTGCTGTCAAACCCTAACGCTTGCCCGCGCAGAAATAATGGTCGAATTACCGGTGAAGCGCTGCGAATACGCCTCTGACCGCGCTGATCGCACCCTGAAGCCTCCGCGGAATTGCCACAAGTTGCGACCGGTGCTATTACGTTAAAAAATCATGCGTCCCTGCGCCTACACGTATTGTTTTCGCATATTCCGTCGGCTATAATAGTTATGGACCTCCAGACGCACGCATGCGCGTTGGAAAGGAATTGCATTCTCTATGACAACTACGGGAGATAAACGACGCGGACGCCGGCCAGCCCTCGACCCAAATGAACGGAGACGGCTCGCGGCACGTATCGCGAAAATGGTTCTCGTTGATCGATACGAGCAGAAAGAGATTCTGCAGCAGTTGACGAAGTCGGAGCCCGGGCTGGCCCATATCGACGCCAGCACGGTCTCTCGCCTCTACCGGTTTGCTCTCGATACGGGAATCGTTCGGGTTCATATCGACGAGAACGCGCCATTCAAGCCGCCGCGCAACGAATCGCTCGAGCGCGAGCTGATCGCGGCCTACGAGCTCCAGTCTGCCATCGTTGCCGACGCCACGGGCCACGAGGATACGCTTGAGAGCTCCCTGGCCGACGACCGCCTCCACCAGGCGCTCGGGCAGCTCTGCGCTGATTACCTCGACACGATCGTGCGGCAAAACGAGATCGTCGCTCTCTCCTCCGGACGGGCCGTCTTCTACGCCTGCGAGAGCCTGTTCAACAAGCACATCTTTGATAAGCGCAATGTGCGCGGGGTCAAAGTGGTCTCGATGAATGGCAACATCGCTGCCGAGGTCTGGTCGATGGAGAGTCCGGACGCCCGGCGGGCAATGGATGCCGACATAAGCGGGGCATGGCTGGCCCGCGCGTTCCCGGATGCCGATCTGATCCGCCTCAGCCTGCCGGTCGCTGTCAAATCACCCGAGATGATTAGCGATTGGCTGAAAGAGGGTCCCGGTCGCTGGATCTCCCAGCAGGTTTGGGAAGAGAAGATCAGGAACGGCAATGCGCCGACGGGTGGCGCGGCCGAAGATGACGTGCTTGTTCCCACGCTGGCGCTGGTTGGAATTGGCGGCGTTCGCGCCAACTCCGGGCACCGGTTTATCGTCGGGCTCCACGAGCCGATGCTAGGCAATCTCCAGCCCGAGCTTGGCAAGATGATTGAGCTCATCGAGCACTATGGCGACGGAAGCGGACGGGGTCCCTCGTGCGGCATTGGCGACCTCTGCAACCGGCTCTTTATTACGATTGAGGCTCGCAAACTGCTTGAGCCGGCCAAT
>JBBRJW010000228.1:0-5576 GCA_038218705.1 Chthonomonadales bacterium
GTGCGACCCGCTTCGGGCTGCCGGTTAGCCCGCGAAGTCGAGCAGGAGGACCCGATCACCGCCGGCGGAGGGCTCGAACTCGTGCGCTCCGCCTGCTTCGATCCTGCCGGCCTCAACGCACTCGCCCGTGGCGGGATCGAGCCAGGTAGCGGTTAGAGGAAGGCAGAGCGCTCGGACATCGAGAGCAACCGGGCGAGGCGAGGGGAAGTAGACCATCGCCCAGGTCCCGTCCGCGTCCCGGGTGGCCTGAACGTGGGTGAGGCCTGTACCCGGATCGCCCACGATGATGGACTGGTCCGGGATCCGACTTTCGAACGGGCGCTCCTCGATCAGCGTTCGGAGGAGACCCATCTGCCGCGCTCCATCCAACTCTATTGCTTCGCGCCAATCGGTGCGTGCCGCGGAGATTGGCTTATGGCTGCTGTCGTAGAACTGCCAGATATCGTGACATCCGTAGGTGTGGCCGAATGCGCCTGCAAAGACTGCCCAGTAGGCGAACCGCCTTACGTCGGCTGCATCAAGATAGCCGTTTTCAGCGCTGAAGTCACTGGGGTGATCCTCATATCCTGGCTCGCCATCGACGCATGGCCGGGGTGGCTGGAGCGCATAGTCGGCTTCGATCATCTTCCAGGTATCACGGCCGCGAGAGTGGCCAGTCTGGTACATGTGGAAGTCGAGCCAGGCGGCGTCCGGGAAGGGCATAGAGGAGGACTGCTGCCCTACCGGATGAAAGCCGATGAGATGTTTGCCGCCGTCGCCGGCACGGACGCCCTCGGCCATTGCCTCAATGACCGCGCGGTGCGCGTCAGTCTCAACGGGACGGTCGCCACCCAGGAGCCAGATCACACCCATCTCGCGGTATCGGCGGCCCAGATACTCCCCGTAGTCGCGGGCGTTCTCGGGCGTAAATATCTCCGGCCCACCGCCCCACTTCTGGTTCCACTTGTCGCCCCAGGTAGGCAGGAGCGCGACGTACATGCCGAGCTGGTTCGCACGCCTGATCACGGTGTCGACATGGGCAAAATAGGGCTCGTTTGGCTGTCTGGGATCGAGGTCGATCAGGGGAAGATCACCCTGGCGGTTCGGTTTCTCAAACTCGTGTTCGGCCAGCGCCACGGCCTGAACTACGGTGTACCCCTGGCGAGCCCGCGTTGTCAGGTATCGTTCGGCCTCATCTGGCGTGAGTCGGTGGAAGAGCTCCCACGCTGTGTCGCCCAGCCAGAAGAACGGAGCTCCCTGGTCGGTGATCAGGAAACGCCGATTGTCACTCACTCTCAGTCCTACCATATTCGTCTGCCTCTCTCCGGGAAATCCTCGCGCCGGCTATAACATCAACCGGGCTTTTACCTCAAGGTATCGGTTCACAAGTTCAGCGGAGAGCTTCTCGGCCGGCGAATCGACCACTAGCACGCCCCGCTGAGTAAGCGCGGCAATCGCTCTGGCGCGGTCGTCCAGCACCTGCAGCGCCACCGCGCGCTCGAACGCGGCGGGCGCGTCGGTCAACTCCCGCTCGGCTGCACGCTGGACACGACTGTCGAGCAGGGTCACGGCAGCCACGAGATGCCGCGGCTGAAGCCGTGTGATCTCATCGATGGTGATCCGAGACGAGTCCGGATCCCAGAAGTCGGTAAAGCAGACCGTGAGCGAGCGCTTTCGCCAGCGTTGCTGTAGGTAGGAGAGCGCCCCCCGGTAGTCCGGCTCGGCCAGCGTCGCCTGTGCATTGTAGAGCGCGTCCAGGATGGCATATACCTGGGACCGGCCCCGGCGCGGCGGAATCCAGCTCTGAACCGTATCGGCGAAGACCAGCAGGCCCACCTGATCATCGGCCAGGGTAGCAACGTAGGCGAGAAGGAGCGCCGCATTAATTGCGTAGTCGAGTTTCTGGATGCCGTCTATCTCGGCTCGCATTGTTCGGCCGACGTCCACCACCAGAATGACCGTCTGAGATTTCTCGACCTCATACTGGCGCGCCACCAGCCGTCCGCGCCGGGCCGTGGCCTTCCAATCGATGCGGCGCATCTCATCGTCCGGCAGGTAGTCGCGAAGGCTCTCAAACTCGCGCCCAGCGCCCTGGATCCGCGCTTTCCTGATGCCCATCTGCTGCAGCCTGCCGCGCTGCGCCATCAGGCTGAATTTCGCCGCCTCGTGTATGTTGGGATAGACGCGGACGGGGCGCGCCGCATCAACGCGAGTGATGCGCGACACCATTCCGAGCTGGCCCGCGAGCCGCAGGTAGAGATCGCCAAATTGAAAGTCGCCGCGTGCTCGCGGCGAAACCTGATAGTGCATCCCTTTGCGTGCCGCAGGAGCCAGTTGGAGGCAGAATGTGGCAGCATCGGCGTGGGAGAGCATTCCGCCGGGAGGCGTGTCGCGAATCTCAAGTCTGAGGGCGCGATGCGCTCCGTTGCGCACCCGGAGTTCCACTGAGTTTTCAATTCCCAGCGCGAGGCGGTCGTCAACAATTCGCTCCAACTGTACATCTGCGGGGTCCGGGAAGAGGAGCCAGTCGGTGAGGGCAAGGAGTACCAGCAGACAATACCAGAGCGCTCCGAATGCAATCCAGACCGACCCGAATCCCGCCATGGAGAGAGGGAGCGCTCCAAGTGCAAAGAGCCAGAGCCAGCGCTGGCTAAATGTCAAGATCGTTCTCCCCGTCTGGATCTTCGCACTGCGCTACCAGACGGATGGGCGCTTCGCCCGGGACGAGAACGAGGTCGCCGGGCCGGAGCTTTCGTCCGCGTCTGGCGTCTGGCTCTCCGTTGATGACGGGAGTGACATCGGCCAGGTAGAACTTCGCTTCACCGCCATTGCCGATTACGCCGGCGACTTTCAGGAGCTGTCCGAGGGTAATGAACTCACCCCGTACGGGAACCTGCTGCTCCGGAACCTGTTTTTGGGGCCTCGTTGATCTTCGGTGCACGCGTCAGGACTCCTCGCGTCAGGCTCATATCGGGTCGAAAGTTCGGTGCGGCGAACGGCTTCTCCTGCCGCGGCGCTCTCTCCTTCTGCAGGACAATGGCCAGCCGTTCGCGTAGATTACCTTCGGACCCGCTCACTATTCTATGGTCCATGAGGTGTCGACGATGGTGCGCGATCGTATCGACCACGATGCTCTGACCAAGAGCCTGCTGAAGATGTTCTTCCTTCCCTTTATCGAGCACTTCATGCCCAACGTCTTCGCCGAACTCGACCCAACGAGCGTGGAGTTTGTCGACAAGGAGCTCATCCGGGGCGGAAAGGTGAAACAGCGGCGCATCGCCGATCTGGTCGCTCGCGCTTCGGTTCTCGGGCAGCCGAGCACCTTCCTCATCCACATCGAGCATCAGTCGAGCCCCGATCCAGACCTGCCCGTTCGGATGTACGACTACCACTGCCGGCTCTGGCTCCCCAAGCATGAGACTGTCTACCCGGTAGCGCTCCTCACCTACGATAAGCCCACTACCCTTGCGGCGGATCAGCTCGACTTGACAGGGGCGGGCAAACGTGTTGTACAATTCGAGTATCAGACCATCCAGCTCAATACTCTCGACTGGCGCATGGTGCTCACTCAGAAGCTCAATCCGGCGCTGACGGCCCTGATGTCGAAGATGCGCATATCACCAGAGGACCGACCTGTTGCGGCGGCTGAGACGCTGCGGATGGTTTCGCAGCAGCGGCTCACCGACGATGAGGCGCTTGAGATCCTGGGCTTCTCGGAGGTCAGCCTTGCGCTGACCGAAGAGGAGGAGCGGCAGTCCGAGCAGTATCTGCAGGCGTTACCAGCAGGGGAGGGGGAGGAAGCGATGATCGTCAAGCCAAAGTGGTACACCGAAGCCTACGAAAAGGGTCAGCACGAAGGCAAGCAGGAAGGCCGGCAAGAGGGCCGGCAAGAAGGCGAGCGGGCAGGCCAGGTGCGAATGATCTGTGGACGGCTTCGGCGCAAGTTTCAGTCGATCGCGCCTAACACGCTGGAGACGCTGAACCGCCTTCCCGTAGAGCAGCTCGACCGACTCGACGAAGCGGTCGATGATTTCCGAACACCATCAGACCTCGACACCTGGCTGGCCTCCGTCGCTAATGGGTAGTTTATGTGCCGGCCCGGAGTTGCCGGGAGCGCCCGACCCACCGGTACCCCCAGACGTTACCAGAAGGGGAATGGGAAAAGCCGCTGGAGGAAGTGCGACCGCCGAAGGGTCATCAAACTCCTGGCTCGGCTTGTCGACTCGCGACTGATACAGCTGAGCTGAAGGTCGGGCAATTGCGAGGGGAATCGTCAGCATGCGTATTGCCAGGTCGATTGGATTGCTCCTCGCCTCCGTGGCGCTCGCTCCAGGGAATGTGGCCCGGGCCGCAGAACCCACGCCCTATCCGTTTGCGATGTGCTCCAACGGAAACATCGTTACTAACCCGGCTTACTCTGCGAAGATGCTGGACGCCGGCGCGCGAGTGTGCCGGGTGGATGTCACCTTCGCCGAGGTGCGCCCGAAGCCCGGGGACGATCCCAGCAACTGGAACTGGGCGAAGCTCGATGCACTCGTTAAGCTCCGGAACCAGCATCCAGAGCTGCAGTTCGATATTCTGCTTGGCTATGGCGCGGACTGGGCCAATGATCCAGCTTTCGTTAGCGGCGCTAACGGGGATCCCGCGCAGCGAGGCGTGAGGTCGATGCCAGCGTGGAGCGCCGCGAACCTCTACGGAAACTACGTCTTCGAGGTGGTTCGCCGATATAAGAAGTACTTTCATGTGTGGGAGAGTTGGAACGAGCCTGATCTTCCTGGACATGCCTTCTTCCGCGGCGATGGCCGCACCTTTCTGCCCTACCAGCGTGCCTGCTGGCTCGCCGCCAAGCACGCCGACCCGAAGTGTACGGTCCTCTTCGCCGCCATGTGCTTCGCCAGCGTTGAGGGTTATCTGGCGCTCCACGGGCTGCAGGCGCCCTCTCCATCGCCCCCTCGGAGCTGCTTCTTCGAAGAGTACCTGCAGAGCTGCGCGGAGGATCCGGAGGCGAAGCGCTCCCACTTCTAATTCGATGTCATGAACCAGCACGCCTACAGCCGCGCGACCGACCTCTTCGATTATGCTCAGATCGACCAGAAACTAATGCGAGAATACTGCCACGAGGTCAGGCCCATCTGGATGACGGAGACCGGCTTCGAGGACAACGGTGGCATGTTGAGCGGCGGGCCGGACGACTACTGCGACTATCTGCTCTAGTCGTTCGCATGGGCGCGCCTCGCAGGGGTTGAACGCATTTTCCACTTCCAGCTCGATAACTCGAATGGACTTGGGCTCTATCGCGGCATGCTCGGTGAGCCTAAGCGGGCTCTCGCCACCTACCGCGACCTGCTCACACGGGAGTTCGCGTCCGTCCGCCTCCTTGCCCAGCGGCATGGTCACGCCGGAGTCGGCTTCCTGGAGGGCAGTTCCGCGTTCAAGCCCGATTGGAAGACCGGCTACGATCTCTTTGAATTTTCAGGGCCGCGAGGGCGCCATCTCTGGATGGCGTTTGCCGATACCGATCGCTCGGTCGATATCGCGATTCCGGCAAGGCACGCCTCGGCCACGCTCATCAATCGGCACAACGTTCGCGCGCCCAT
>JBBRJW010000229.1:0-5559 GCA_038218705.1 Chthonomonadales bacterium
TCCGCAGACGTGGCGGTAAAGGGCTTGCGGCACCAGCTGCACTTGTCAGTGGTATCGCTCTCCATACCGCACCATTTACAAAGCATCGACTACTCCTCCATCTGCACGGAGATGGAAGTCCTCCCCAGAAGGGCATAAAAAATAATTGCGGGGCTGGCATAGGCTCGTCGATTGAGAGCCTTACCGGAGGACATCTTCTACAGCAGGCATCTTATTCAACTGCGAAAACCAGCAAAACCCCGGTTCAGGAACCCGGAATCGCAGCACGAAACAAGGACCCCGGCAGGGCATTCGCTGCACTACCTTATTGTTAGGACGTATCGAAGCGCCCAAATGGTCTTATCGATTTCAAAAACCCATCATCAGATAGCCGCATTGCCGCCTGCCCGGGTTTGTGCCGCGAGCCTACTATTCGCCACGACCTCTCTCTATTCATTCCCGATACGTGCATGAATGCGGACGGCCCGATGCCCGTCCGCCGAATGCCGCCCGTAGTAAGGCTCCCGCATCGCGTTCACAGACGAGTTCTTACTGATTATAGCCGACAAATTTCGACTGTTTTATCTCCGCCGTGCTGTGATATACTCGACGAATGGAAACCGTCCGCGCTTCTTCCACCCGGGCCCGTCCGCCCCTGATTGTTACAACGGGCGCTTCTGGAGCTGGCCGGAGCGACTGGGCCATTCAGAGGCATCTCGGGACTGACTCCCGATCGCTGCTTCTTGTGGTGTCGCCGGAACAGGCCGACACGCGCCGCCGACAGGTGATCGCCCTTTCGCACGCTGATGCAGCCGACGTGAACCTCTCCGTGCTGCATTTCCGCGAGCTCATCACCCATATCCTCCACTCCCCTTCGGTCGCTCGCACGCTGGAAACTTCGCACGCCCCTCGCCCGCTCCGGCGGCTCATCCTGGACGAGATATTTGCCAATACTCCCGCACTGCACGGATGCTTCGACCGAATGCGCGAAGCACCCGGTTTCGTGCCTGAGCTGCTGGCTCAGATTCAAGAGTGGAAACTCCAGGGAATCATGCCATCCGACCTTGAGCAGGGCGCCGGCCCAGCCGCACTGCTGCTGAATGAGCCGGAGTTCGGGCGTAAAGCCGAGGAGCTGGCGCGCCTCTTCCGCGAGTACACCGCATTTCTCGCCCGACACAAGCTGCGCGACGATGAGGACGGTATCTCGGTCGCAACCCGCGCGCTGGAGCAGTTCGAGGCGGAGCTGCCCGGTGGCGCGCGCCGATTGACGATCGACGGCTTCTACCAGTTCTCCCGAGCTCATCGACGGCTCTTCGCGGCCGTCGCCGCCCGCCAGGAGTCAGACGTCGCGATCACGCTCCCCTTTGAGGCGGGACGGGAGCTGCTCTTCGCCCCTGCCCGGCGCACTCTCGATGTGCTGGAAGCGGAGTTCGCCGTTAAGCGCTTCACTCTCTCACCGACCGGCAGCCGCCCACCCCAGCTGCGGCACATCGCCGCGGCGCTCTACGCGGAGGTCCGGCCCGATCCGCCCCGTATCCGCGAGGAGGAGTGCTGCGTCACACTTTTCGATGCTCCGAATCTGTTCGTCGAGGTCGAGCTTGTGGCGCGCGAGCTGCGGCGTATCCATGCGTGCGGGGGACTCGACTGGAGCGACTGCGCTGTCATCGTTCGCACCCAGGCGGAGTATGGGGCCGTGCTGGCGTCTGTGTTCGAGCGCTACGAGATTCCGCTGGCGGCCGAAGTGACGGAGACGGTCACCGACAATCCGCTGGTTCGCACGCTCCTCCATCTCCTCGCCGTGCTGCGCGAGGGGTGGCTCCGCGACGACCTTCTCTCCCTCCTGAAGTCCAGCTACACGGCCCCTGATCGGACAGACGCGAGCCGCCTTGAGCAGGCCGCCCACCGCGGGGGTGTGCGCGAGGGTCGCGAGAGGTGGATCGACCTTGCCCGCCGCCTCGGAGCCGCGACATGCATTCCGACCCTTGAGCTCGCAGCGCGCTGGGACCTCTCGATATCCGAGGAGCCCGAGCGTGACCACGCCGGCTGGGCGCGCCTGGTGAAGGCGCTCGAGTCGGAGCTCGGCCTGGAAGCGCGAGCGGCCAGGGGCGATCAGGCGCGCGCTCATCAGGATCGAGTGGTCTGGAAGCACGCGATCTCGACCGTGGAGGCGATGGCGGAGGTCGCTCGTCTGAACCGCCGCGGCCGCACCTCCTTCGCCAGGTTCCACGACGAACTGCTGGCCGCATGGCGAGGAAATGCCGTCAGTGGAGGCAGGGAGCGCCCGGGAGTCCGCGTGACAGAGCCCTGGAATGCGCGGGAGCGGCCCATTCGCGTGGCCGCGGTGATGGGTCTGCTCGAAGGGAGCTTTCCGCGCAAAGTCCGCGAGAATCCGTTTCTGCGCGATACAGAGATCGAGGCGCTCCGCACAACGTCTGGGATTGAGCTGACGGAGGCGCGCCTGCAGTCCGACGAGGAGAGGCTCTTCTTCTATCTGGCAGTAACTGCGCCCACGGAGCGGCTGCTCCTCTCGTACCCGCGCACCACTGCGGAGCGCGATGCGCTTCCGTCTTTCTTTCTGGATGAAATCCGCACCGTTCTGGGCGATGCGCCGGGCGCAAATGAGCCGGGAAACCTATCGGCCGCACCTCACGTCGTCTCGCGCACACTCGCCGATGTTGCCCCCCGCCCCTCCGAGGTGGTCTCCGATCGTGATCGCCTTCTAGCAGCATGCGCGGAGATGTTCAGCCCGGCGCAGGGTACTCCCGCGGAGATCGCGGCCAGGCTGGACACGGCAGCCGGACTGCTTCGCGCGGCCCTGCTCGCAGACCCGCACGGTGTGAGCGAAGTGATCGCCTCACGGAATCTGCCCTCGTGGCCCACACTCTCGCGCACCGACCTCCCCTCACGCTCGTTCAGTGTGGCGGAGCTGGAAGCATACCGCCGCTGCCCCTTCCAGCACTTCCTGACCTATACACTGCGCATGCGCACGGGCCGGAGCATTGCTGCCGCCACCGGGACCCTGCTCCATGGCGCTCTCCGGCGTGCATTCCGGGCAGGCACGAAACTCGGCGTTATCGCTCAGCCGGCGGTAGGGCCGCTCCAGGAGCTGCTGCGCACCGCGCTCCAGCGAACGCTGGAGGCAGAGCCCATCGACGCCTCTCCGCACGAGAGGCGACTGCTCGACCGTACGTTGGCCGACGCTCTCGATCGATTCGCGGAGCGTGAGGCGCCCTTTCAGGGACTCTCTCGTATGACACCCTCGCATTTCGAGCTCGCTTTTGGGATGGGAGATCAGGCCGCCCGTTTCGACGATGAGGATCGGGCGGAGCTGGGCGAGGAGGAGGCCAGGCCCCCGCTCGATAAGGCATCGTGCGCGGAGCCACTAACGCTCACGAGCGGAGGGCGATCTATACGCGTCTGCGGGTCGATCGACCGCGTCGATCTGAACGCGTCTCGTACCCTTGCCATAGCGATGGATTACAAGCTCGGCGCGCCACCATCCATCGAAAAAATCCAGCGAGGCGAGAGTCTTCAGCTCCCTATCTACCTGCTGGCGCTGGAGCGGTGCTTCGGGGTTATTCCGGTCGCCGGGTGCTACGACTCCATGCAGAGTCCGGGTCGAAGCAGATTCTATCGAACCGAGTATGTCCCCGTCGCGACGCTTGGACCGCTTCCGGGCGAGCCCACCCGCGACGTGCGGCCGCTCTCCCGAGAGCTGTACGCGGAACTCACCGAGGCCACCGAGCAAGCCGCTGTCGCCGCGGCGTTAGGTATCTGCTCCGGACGGATCGACCCTCGACCGGGCGACCACTGCCGATTCTGCGCCTTTGGCGACGTCTGCCGGACCACGCTAGCGCACGGCCACGATGGTGGGCCGACTCCCTACGCTGCCGTGGCGGTCAACTCAACGCCTGCCCCACTGGCAAACTAGGCCAGGAACCCTTCGCTCTCGGCCCAATCGAGCACATTTCGCCATTCAGATGATGGGATCAGTCCCTCATCCGTAAGGCGCTGGGTCAGGCCGTACATAAAATCCCTTACGTACGCCGGGTCGAGCGCCAGCTCACGCGCCATTTCGCCAATTGAGTAGCCCTCGCGTGATAGCCTCAGCACGCTTCGCTGATCGCCACTTAAAGTTGCCGATATGCGGACGGTGGCATGCCGCTGAATCCTCTCCTGCTTCTTATAGCGAATGCGCGCTCGCGTTCTCAATCGCCCTCCCCGGATCAACCCGACGGTGTTAAATGTCGCCTGCCCTTCGACAATCGGCTGCAGGAATCCTTCCCATGCGATTGTTACCGCATTTTCCTCATCGGCGGCATGGCGTTCCGGCAACTTGAAGGAGGAAATCCAGGTGCTTCGGGAGGGCACGGAGAAAGCGGGCTAACTTCCGGGTGCTTTATCCGTATGGTGATCGTATGGAATCGTAAGAAGGCGCGTCAGGAATGCTGACGCGCAGGAGATATTGCTATGGTCCACCCGGCAGATATGAGGGGGCTTGAAGTGATAGGCGACGGACATACTGGGAGCGAGCATATACCGCGAACAAAGCGAACAAGCAGCCGCAAGCTTCGTATTGGCTCCGGCAGCCGATCCACAACTGAAAAAGATGGTGAGGACGATACCCGTGAGGTGGACACAGGTCAGATGCGCAAGCTTCTCAACGATTACGTTCCGGAAACGGAGGAACCCGCCGTGCTGACTACCCAACCGGAAGCGCTCGGAATTGCGCCGGTCGAGCAGCGCCTTCATGCGCGTGGAAGCCGGCCGAGGGTGCAGTCCGTACCCGATATCCAGAACTCTGTTCTGATGCCGGGCGGGAACACGGCGCTCCTCACGCCCTGCCAGGAGGTGGTGCTCGCCCACCGCATCGAGAACGGCGACCGGTCTGCCAAGGAGACACTGATCAACAGTAATCTGCGTCTGGTCACGTCGATCGCGCAGCGCTATCAGGGGCGCGGCCTCCCCATGGAAGACCTCATGCAGGAGGGAATCATCGGGCTGATTCGCGCCGCGGACAAGTTCAACTGGCGCAGAGGCTTCCGATTCAGCACCTACGCGACTCACTGGATCCGCCAGACCATTATGCGCGCTATCGCGAATTCAGGTCGATCGATCCGCCTGCCGGCCTATATTGTCGATACGATCGGGCGCATAGCGCGCGTGCGCGGCGAGCTCGAGCACACGCTCGGACGCCAGCCGAGCCGCGGCGAGCTCGCAAAAGCGGCCGGCATGGCCGAGGATCAGCTTACCGACCTCCTGCAGTCGATGGTCGACCCTGTCTCGCTGGATGCGCCGATGGGTGACGCGGGCGAGAGGAACCTGGCCGAGATTCTGCCATCCGGTGAGGCGCAAAGTCCTTCGGCGCGGATCTTCCGACACGCGATTCACGACGAGATCACGCGCGCTCTTCACAGCCTGACTCCGCGCGAGCAGGAGGTGCTCCGCCTCCGGTTTGGCCTCAATGGCACGGAACCCCATACGCTGGAGGCGGTCGGCAAGAGTCTGCACATCACGCGCGAGCGCGCCCGACAGCTTGAGATGCAGGCGCTCGAGAAGCTCCGCGGTAACCGCGCTGGC
>JBBRJW010000230.1:0-5550 GCA_038218705.1 Chthonomonadales bacterium
AGAAGATATCGACGCGAAGCTGGCGCGAGTCCTGCTCACCAAGCACGCCCACATTACGGCCACAGACCGCAAGTGGACGCTCTGGACGCGCTTTCTCGACAGGCAGGCGACAGTCGATCACAACCTGAAGCGGGTCCTGAACACGTTCAGCCAGCCGATTCGGCTCGACAACCTGGCGCACGAGATGAGCTGTATCTACGGCCGCCCGGCCGAGGTCTTTGCCGAGATGCTCGTCTTCCTCACGCAGAAGGGAGACCGCTACCTGCGGATGGAGGACGACTTCGTCGCGCCAACCGAATGGCTTCTCGACGTGAGCTCAGAGGAAGAGGACGAGGTCCTGTTCGATAACTTCCTGGACGATGAGGAAGTCTTTCCCTATGAGGTTGCGGCGGAGACGGTCGCGCTCGACAGCACCCGGCCTGAAACCATCACAGCACTGCTCGATACCGTTGGCGTGCCTCTGAAGCGCAAGGCGATTCAGTTCCTGGCGTGGCGCAGGAACAAGCCGGCGTTCAACGCGGCCCGGTTCTTTGACGCTCTCTTCCTCCATGCGAACGCGGCCTTCTTGTCCGATGGAACCGTGGTTGGCCCGAAGCAGGCCGAAGCGTTTACGGCGTACTTCCCGGCCATCGCCGAGCAGGAGGTAACCGACACCGCCGACGGAATGGTGCAGGAGATCCAGCAGCCACTCATCATCAGCCATGAGGACCGCGAGGAGCTGATCACCACGATTCTCGAGAGCGACGAAACGGTACAGGCTTCAACGCTTCTCGACGACAAGTACGAGGTAACACCGGACGTCTCGACCTACGCCGGCGACCTCCGCACCATGATCGACATGCTCAGTGCCGATGAGCGCGTGGTCTGGGTGGGCGCGGATCGCTTCCGACCGCAGGGAACGATTCCGCCGTATGTCTTCTCCGTGCCGGGGCTCTTCGAGATTCCTGACAGTGAGGTCATGGATGAGGATGGCGAGCACTACGTCGATCAGCTCATCGCCGATGGCGGGTTCGACGCTAACCTGAAGAACGATATTATGAGCCCGCTGGTGCAGGACGTGATGGACGAGGAGGAGCTGCCCGAGCTCGACACAAATCCGCCGTCGAACGCGCGTGCCGTTATAAAGTACCATCACAAAGAGATCGGTACGATGCCGCTGTGCCAGTTCCCATCGGGCTTCTTCGCGGTCGAGCCGACGATCATCGAGGCCGATTTCGTTCTGCCGGGCGGGCAGAAGGCGCACGTATGGGTGAACAACGAGACCCGGCTGCTCTACGGCCTGCTCGACTGGTTCCAGTCTATTCCGATCGACTCTGGCGCAACGTTTGCGCTGGAGCGACTGGCACCGGATCGATACTCCATTCGATTTAACGATGAGACCGAGCCCTCGATGTTCATCAGCCGCAACCGGATCAACGAACTGATCCTGTTGCAGGAGCGGGCGGACGCCGAGAATATGGCTACCTACGACATCATTCGAGAGATCATCGAGCACTACAAAAAGGGAATTGAGTACATTACGCTCCACACCGAGCTCAATGTCGTGCGGCGGGTTCGCCGACGCATGCTCGCCTCGATCCTCTCGGAGTATCATGGCTTCGCCACGAAGGGCGGAAGCGGCAGCATCTGGGGCTTCGATCCCAAGAAGGCGGCTCAGGGCTTCGACAAGTCGAAGCGCCGGTTCATCATCTCGTAGCGGCGGAATCGCCTCATTCCGAAGCGCCCGGGGGCGCTGAAATGCACCCCCGGGCGCTCGTTCTTGTCTGCCCCTCACCTGTCCCGGCCAGATACCGGGCCAGTTCGCGCCGATGCCTCCGCGCGGCTCCGCAGTTCTGGCGGGGAGCGGGGCGCGCGCCATTCTGTCCGGTTACCATTCCCCAGGGAGTCCCTGTAATGCCTGTTCGCGTTCGATACGCCCCCTCCCCGACTGGCTCGCCCCATGTCGGGAACCTTCGCACGGCCATTTATGGCTGGCTGCTCGCTCGCAAGGAGGGCGGCCAGTTCATCGCCCGACTCGAAGATACCGACCGCACGCCTGGCCGCTATGTGCCGGAGGGTATCTACGACATCGAGAGCAGCCTGCGCTTCCTCGGAATTCTCCCGGATGAGTGGTGGGTCAGCGGTGGGCCGGTCGGGCCCTATGTCCAGAGCCAGCGGCTGCCTCTCTATCAGGAGGCCGCGGCCTCACTGATAGCCTCGGGCAGCGCCTACCGATGCTACTGCACGCGCGAGCGGCTCGACGCCATGCGTGCCGACCAGCAGGCGCGCAAGCTCCCGACGGGCTACGACGGCCACTGCCGCAACCTCACCGCCGAGGAGCGCGTGGCGCTGGAAGCCGACGGGCGCACCTTTGTGGTGCGCCTCGCGATGCCGCGCGAGGGGTACACGGTCCTGAAAGACGTGATTCGCGGCGAGATCCGCTATGAGAACCGGCTGCAGGATGATCAGGTGCTGCTCAAGACGGATGGCTTCCCCACCTACTTCCTCGCCTGCGCGGTAGACGACCACGCGATGGGCATCACCCACATCCTGCGCGGCGACGACTGGCTCTCCAGTGCGCCGAAGCTCGTCCGGGTGTTCGAGGCCCTCGGGTACGAGCCGCCCCTCTTTGCGCACCCGCCGCTAATAGTCGGAGCGGACAAGAAGAAGCTCTCGAAGCGCCACGGCGCTACGCAGTTCACCTGGTTTATGGAGCAGGGCTATCTTCCGGAGGCTCTGATCAACTTCCTCGTCCTGCTCGGCTGGTCGGCCGGCGACGAAAACCGCGAGATCTTCACGATTCCCGAGTTGATCGAGCGCTTCTCGATCGCTGGAATCTCGGAGAGCCCGGCAGTTTTCGATTACGAGAAGCTCCGCTGGATGAACGGGAACTATATCCGCGCAAGCGAGCCCGGCCGAATCATCGGGATGTGCCTTCCCTACCTGCGGGCTGCGGGTCTCATTCCGCCCGCGCCAGCGTTCGATGCTTCGGACGATGTGAAGGAGCGGTACCGAATCGAGGTGCTCGACTATGTGCGCCAGGTGGTGCCACTGGAGATCAAGCGACTGAAGTTGATCTCCGAAATCACCGATCATGTTGACTTCTTCTTCCGTCCGCTTCGTTACCCGGAGGGATACGACGAGAAGGCGGTGAAGAAGTGGTTTGGTGTTGCGCACCTGTCGGACCTACTGAAGCGGGAGATAGAGGTCTATGGCGCGTTGCCCCTCTGGAGCGCCGAAGCTCTGGAGGAGTCGACGCGCGCCATCACGGAGGAGCTGGGCGTGAAGTTTGGCGAGGTTATCCACCCGACGCGCGTTGCCACCACCGGGCGGACCGTAGGGCCAGGCCTCTTCGAAACGCTCCAGGTGCTCGGGCGCGACAGAGTTCTAAGCCGGCTTGGCGGCGTGCTCGAAGCGGTGCAGGGATTATGAGGCCAATATGGACGAGATAATCGATGTCAACACGCTCTTCGGGCCGCTGCCCGTGGCCTCAACCGATCTCTCGGTCGACGCGCTTATCACGCTGATGAAGCGCCACCGGGTGGAGTCGGCCTGCACGCTCTCTACACTTGGCCTGCTGCTCGATCCTACTGTAGGGAATTCGGCAACCCGGGCGGCGTGCGGAGAGCACGCAGAGCTCATCCCTACCGCCACTCTTAACCCCACCAGCTACTTCGGGTAGTCCCAGCCGCTTCAGAATCTGCGGGCAGAAGGCTTTCGGCTGGTGAGGTTCTTTCCCGCGGCGCAGAGATGGCCAGTCAATCTGCTGGCCTTCGCCGACCTTGCCCGCGTGCTCGCCTCTACCGGCCTTCCGATTATGGTGCATGTTGAGACGCCAGGCGAGATCACGGCGCTCGCATCGGTGCTCGGCGACTACCCGGCGGCCGTGATCCTCTCCAACGTCGACGCGCCGCTGCTGGCCGAGGCCGTATCGGCCCTGCGGCTGTTCGCGCAGTGGCATGTGGAGACCTCGCGGCTGCTTGCACCCGGAAACATCAAGCTGATTGCCGACACGGTGGGCGCGGAGCGAGTGCTCTTCGGGACCGGCGCGCCCTCGCGTCCGATGGCATCCGCCATCAACACCCTTCGCTTTGCCGGGCTCACCGACCGAGCGCGCAGCCAGATTCTCTCCGAGAACGCGCTCCGTGTTCTCAACGCCTGAGGAACCCACCGATGCCGATCATAGATAGTCACGCGTTCCTGGAGGGCTATCTCCTTCCAGGATACAATCAGCAAGCCGGACAGGTCGCGCAGCAGATGCAGGCGCGCTCCGTCGATCGCACAATCCTCATCTCGGCACGTGCAGTGCAGGCCGACCCCATCTCCGGGAACCGTATCCTCCGCGCCATGCTGGACCAGGCTCCAGGTCTCTACGGCTGCCTCACCGCGCACCTTAACCGGGTGGACGCCTCGCTCCAGGCCATTCGTGAGCTGATGAGCTCCCGGAAAATGGTGGCGATTATGCTCACCTCCACCGTCCCCGATGAGCCGCTCCACCTGCTGGTTGCAGACGAAGTGCTCAACGCGTGCCGCCGGTATCAGAAGCCCATCTATCTCAACACGCCCAATGCCGCCTGCGTCGATGTGGCGCTTCAGCTCGCGAAGACGTATCCGATGCACAAGTTCGTGATGCTCGGGATGGGCGGCGCAGACTGGCGGACGGCAATCGCCGCCGCCCACCAATCGGTAAACATCTTTCTGGAGACGAGCGGCGCCATGGATCGCTCCAAGATACCCGCGGCGGTGGAGCTGCTCGGCGCGCATCGTATCCTGTTTGGGAGCGGATCGCCTCACCGCGATCCGGTCGCCGCTGTCGGGCTTCTGGAGGATTCGGAGGTTAGCGAGGGCGATGCGCGCCGTATTCTACACGACAACGCATATCGCTTGTTTAACCTCGAGGTGGTCGACGAAGAGTAGGCGAGCCGTTCGGGTCCGGAGTTATCGGGGCACCGGCGTCTGTTGAAGGGCCTCCTCGATGATCTGAGCCGACCGGAGCCCGCCATACCGCGCCTTCGTATCGAGCATGACCCGGTGCGCCAGTACGTGCACGGCCAGTGCGCGCACATCCTCTGGCAGCACGTAGTCCCGTCCCTCAAGAAGCGCTCGTGCCTGAGCCGCCCGGTAGAGCGTGAGCGAGCCGCGGGGCGAGATGCTCAGCCGGAGCCGTACGTCTTGCCTTGTGATCTCCACGAGCCTCAGAATGTACTCCGCCACAGCCCGGTCGAACCGTACCTGTCGCACCCGCTCCTGAAGCTCCAGGATATCCTCGCATGTTACAACCGGCAGAAGGTCCTCGATCGGATGGTGGAGGTTCTGACTGTAGAGAATCTCGATCTCCTCTTCGGGCGCGGGATATCCGAGCGTGATGCGGAGTGCGAAGCGATCGAGCTGGGCTTCCGGAAGGGGATAGGTTCCGTGGAACTCGGCAGAGTTCTGCGTGGCGATGACGAAGAATGGCTGGGGCAGGTCGTGCCGCAGCCCATCCAGCGTTATCTGGTTTTCGCTCATCACCTCGAGGAGCGCGGACTGTGTGCGCGGCGAGGTTCGGTTGATCTCGTCCGCCAGCACGAT
>JBBRJW010000231.1:0-5542 GCA_038218705.1 Chthonomonadales bacterium
GCAGGAGCATTCCATGCTCCCTACCGCTCTGGATCAATCCCTCGCGCGTATCGAGGGCTTTCACTTCGCGCTCCTTATTCTGGCTCGTCTTACGGTAGGCCATCACCCGTCGCTCCACGGCGTCGTTCTCCTCGCGAAGTCGCGCGGCATTCGCAAACGGCCGCCGCATCACAGGCACCATCACGATGAGGAGACCGACTCCGCCGAGCCAGAGAAGTGCCGCAAGCCATCTGCGTCTGGCTCGCGATGTTCGGGCCGGGTTTCTACTGCTTCCGTTCGCCATCTCGCCTCCTCTCGCGTCGACCCGCGAGTTACGTCATCGGCACCGAGTTGGGATCTAGTCGGGTTCCTACGGTGTGGACCTTTATCAAGTTGGTGGTGCCCGGATTATTCACGGGGACGCCGGCGGTAAGCACCACGCGCTCATTCTTGCGAATATGACCGCTCGCCTTGGCGGCGTCGATCGTTGCCTGGATCATGGCGTCCGTCGTGGTGACGGCGGTGGCCAGAAAAGACTCCACCCCCCAGTTCAGCGCGAGACGGCGGTACGTTCGCTCGCTCATGGTAACGGCCATGATTCGCACCTTCGGGCGATACTGAGCCACCTTCACGGCGGTGCCGCCGCTGCTGGTGGCGCAGAGGATCGCGGCGGCGTTCAGCTCCGACGCAATGTGCGCGCTGGCCCGTGCCACGGACTCGGTGACATCCCTGGGCGGCTGCAGCCGGGCCTCGAATCCTGGCTCCTTGAAGAATGCGGCTTCGGCCTGAATGGCGATCTTCGACATGGTCTCGACCGCCTCCACCGGAAAGAGGCCGGCAGCGGTCTCCCCGGAGAGCATTACGGCGTCGGTGCCATCCAGAATTGCGTTTGCCACGTCTGTCGCCTCTGCCCGAGTAGGGCGGGGGGACAATATCATGGATTCGAGCATCTGGGTTGCGGTTATAACGGGCTTTCCAACCCGGTTGCAGGCCCGAATAATGCGCTTTTGGACGATCGGCACCTCGTCGAATGGGGTTTCGACCCCCAGGTCCCCGCGGGCGACCATAATGCCATCCACCGCCGAGAGAATAGAGTGGAGGTTCTTTACAGCCTCGAACTTCTCGATCTTGGCGATCACGGGGGCGAAGATGTTCATCTCGCGCATCGTCTCGAAGATAGGCTCCACATCTTCGGCGGTGCGTACATAGGAGGCAGCCACCCAGTCGACTCCATGCGTCAGGCCAAACCGGAGATCGGTGAGGTCCTTCTCGGTCACGGCGGGCACTTCGAAGGAGACCGCCATTGCGGTAACGCCCTTCTTCGACTTTATCTCGCCGCCAAATCGGCAGGTTGCCCAGACCGTTCGGCGGGCGGTCGCCGCGTCGCCGGAGCAGTGAGCCACTGTAAGCTCGATCTTCCCATCGTCGAGCAGCAGTGTGTTGCCCACGTGGAGCGCGTTCAGCAGAGCCGGGAGCGGAAGCGGAAGCAGAAGGCAGGCATCCTCGCCGGGGCGGCCCGAGCGGCGGGAGTCGTCCACTTCGCCCGGCTGCACGTCTGCCGCGAATGCGACCATCTGACCGCGCTCGAGAAGGTGCGGAGACGGTCCGAAGTCGCCCAAGCGCACTTTCGGTCCGGAGAGATCCTGCAGGATCGCAAGCGGCCGATCCTTCTCCCGCGCGAGCGCGCGAAGATCCTTGATCACCTCAGCGTGCTGCTCATGGGTACCATGCGAAAAGTTTAGACGGGCAACGTTCATGCCCGCGTCGAGTAACTTACCAATCATCTCGGGCGCCGCGCTTGCGGGCCCGATCGTGCAGACTATCTTGGTCCTTCGCACCCTCGCTCCTTAATCCTGGCTCTCTGCCATTCCGACCAGAATCGCTTTCACAAATGGGTCGTTCGACACCCGGGCACTCATTCTCACTCGCTCTTCCGGGGCGATGTCTGGCTCGGCGCTGGCGGCTTCGGCAGCCCGGAGTCGCTCCGCATGGGCCTCAAACTCGCGCCAACTCTCCGCGAACTCCTCGCGGGGAATCGGCGTGTAGCCATACGCCCGACAGCCTGCCAGGTACCAGCCGTATTCACGATCGAGCATGAACCGGAACCCCACTTCTCTCAGATACGAGAACGGCCGGAAGGAGAGAGCGGGCTCACTCCTTCCGGCCGAATGCTGCATGGCTACTTGAGGTTGTAGAACGCCTCGCGCCCGCCATACTGGCCAGCGTCGTCGAGCATCTCTTCGATGCGCAGGAGCTGGTTGTACTTGGCGACGCGGTCGGTGCGGTTCGGAGCACCGGTCTTGATCTGTCCAGCATTGGTGGCAACCACGATGTCGGCGATGGTCGAATCCTCGGTTTCGCCGGAGCGATGGGAGACCACTGCGGTGTAGCCAGCGCGCTTCGCCATCTCGATCGCATCGAGCGTCTCAGAGAGGGTCCCGATCTGGTTCACCTTGATGAGGATCGAGTTGGCAATCCCGCCAGTGATACCGCGCTTCAGGCGCTCGGTGTTGGTGACGAAGAGGTCATCGCCTACGAGCTGCACGTGGCCGCCGATGCGGTCGGTAAGCAGCTTCCACGTCTCCCAGTCGTCCTCGGAGCAGGCGTCCTCAATTGAAATAATCGGATACTTGTCGACCCACTTCGCGTAGAAGTCCACCATCTCCGCGCCAGTCAGCACACGCCCTTCGCCCTTGAGGTGGTACTTGCCGTCCTCGTAGATCTCGGTCGCAGCGGCATCAATCGCGATGGAGATATCGCCGCCAGCCTTGTAGCCAGCCTGCTCGATCGCCTCGATAATGACCTCAATCGCCTCTTCATTGGACTTGAGGTTCGGTGCGAAGCCCCCCTCATCGCCGTATCCCGTGTTGAGACCGCGGCCCTTCAATACCTTGCGGAGCGCGTGGAAGACTTCTGAACCCATCCGCAGCGCCTCGCCAAAGGTGGGAGCACCAACCGGCATGGCCATGAACTCCTGAAGGTCGACATTGCTGTCGGCATGAGCGCCGCCATTGAGGATGTTCATCATCGGGACCGGGAGCGTGTAGGCATTTACGCCGCCGATATACTGGAAGAGCGGCATGTTGAGCGACTCTGCCGCTGCTTTCGCGCAGGCGAGCGAGACGCCAAGAATGGCATTCGCTCCCAGGTTGTTCTTGTTGGGGGTGCCGTCGAGGTCGATGAGACGCATGTCGATGGCGCGCTGATTTGAGGCGTCCATATCGACGATCTCAGGGCCGATTTTGTCGTTCACGTTATCGACTGCGGTGAGCACGCCTTTGCCGCCGTAACGAGATTTGTCGCCGTCGCGAAGCTCGACGGCTTCGTGGGCTCCGGTGGATGCGCCGGACGGGACAGCGGCTCGCCCCATCGTTCCGTTCTCAAGGTATACATCGACTTCGACAGTCGGATTGCCGCGCGAATCGAGGATCTCGCGGGCGATCACTTCATCAATAATCAAGCTCATGTCTAGGCTCCTTCACTGGCTGTTACTATGGTGTAACTTTTTGGTCCTCAGCCAGCATTCTACCACATTCACGACTCCCGAGTAAACGCAAAAGCGCTCATGGAGGAGAGCCCGATTGGCTTCTGCGAGCCGCACCGTGATGGGTATACGAAGCCCGAATCTGCCGATTTCGAGGGGGCAGCGCTGCGCTATAGGATGGGGGAATCCTGATCGCCGCCAGGCTCTGCGGCGTTCGTGGAACCGCCTATAACGGGCGAAGGCGTCGGCACGAGTTCCGCGTCGGCGTTTTCGCGGCGCACAGCCGAAGAGCGAGTCTGAGCGACGTGATCGTCGCTTCCGCTTGCGTGATACTCTGCGCCGAGCTTGCCGCCCGGGTTGCCTTCCCTTTGGTCGGGTGTGACCGAATCAGGCGAAACGGAGCCGGGAAGGACCGGGTCAAATCCGGGGGCAGCCGTACTTGCGCCAGGGGTCTCGGTTCCGGGCACCGTAGAGGGCGAATCGCTCAGCGCAATCGGAATCTGGATCGGCGCGGCCGGGTGTACAGGGCGTTTTGGAAGCGTGACCTCGAGCATGCCGTGCTGCCATTTCGCGCTGACGGAGTTCTCGTCGATCGCAGCAGGCACACGATAGACGTAGTGGAAACGGCCATGCAGCCCGTACCGGCTCCTCCGGTGCGCCGTGGCCTCGCGTCCCTGCGCCTCATGGCCTGTGTTCTCTGCGGTGATTACAAGCTGGTGCGGGGTCAATTCCACGCGGACTGCAGCGGGATCGATGCCCGGGAGCGCCACTCGCACCCAGAAAGTATCGTTGTCCTCCCGCACATCAACCTCAGGTTCCCCGGCGCCGTCCACCGATGCCGATGAGTGCGATTCGGTAACGGAGTAGTGGAAGTGGTCGATCCGGCCATCCAGCGCGCCAGCTTCGCTCCCGGGTGAGGATACGCGATCCGGCGCTGCACTACCCTCGGGGCGCGCTTGCTCTCTGGTCTTGGGCTTATCGCCGTGCGGCATCCGTGGCTCTCCTCGCGTATGGTGGGCGAACTCGCTACCTACTATTACGGGCGACCCGGGCCAGAGTTCATTGAGACTACCGTTAGCCAGGCCATGTGCCTCTGCAGTGACACAGGACGGGAGCGCAATAAGTGAGCCCGCGTGATCCCTTCCCAGGGACCACGCGGGCTCTGAGGAGCTTCACCGAGTGGTGAGCTCTGGTCGACTTAGAGCCAGGTGGCCCGTGCGCGGAGCGCCGCGGCCTCCGCCTTCGCGCTCTCGGTGGTCGCGAACGCCTTGAGCTCGTCGAAGATCGTCTTGATCTCGGGCCAGCGGTTCTGAAGCGCACGCGCCTCATCCGGTGTGAGGCTTTCGGTAACGCGAAGGATCGCCTCGGCTGCCGCACGCATTGAGACGAAGCCCTCTGGCTTTCCGAGCAGAGAGCCCTGAACCAGACGAGCCTGCCACTCAAGTGTGGGGGCAGGAATAGCGGTGCCAGAGAAGAGCGCCGGAAGGTCGATTCCACACGGCGGTACTTCGTTGCGCAGGCGTTCTGCGTCGTCGTCCAGGAGACTCTCGAGCGTGGGTGCGCCCCGCCCGATGATCTCGATGGCGGCGCGCGCTTCGCGCTCTGCAGCCGCGGTGTCGTCCAGGCGGAAGCAGCACATGGCGAGCGCCACGTGTGCCTTCAGCCGGTCGACGATTGCGCCTGACGCCGTTGCAGCCTCCGTTGCGCTCTCTGCGGCGATGCGTGCACTGCGGGCAAGTTCCCGGCCCTTACTGCCGTCTCCGGCCTTAACGGCTTCGTCTCGCTGAGCCAGGAATGCGCGTGTACGGATGGCCTGGATCTCGACGTTCAGACTCGGCTGGCGTCCGTCCTTGAGCGACTCGAGTGCCTCTTCCGAGTACCCGAGCGCATCCTGCCACTGTCCGCATGCCATGAATGCGTTGGCCAGGGCCGCTGCGGAGGTTGCGGCGGCTGCCGATGCGTGCGCACGATTTGCGGTTCGAAGCGCCTTCCGCGCGCTCTCCTTGGCGCCTTCCACGTCCCCAATGGCGGCATTCACTTCTGCCTGACACGCCTGCGCTGAGGCAGCCCGGCCATCCT
>JBBRJW010000232.1:0-5540 GCA_038218705.1 Chthonomonadales bacterium
GATTCCCTACTGCCACCATGAACGGTGGGATGGCGGTGGGTATCCCCGCGGGCTGTCAGGAGACGAGATCCCGATGGCCGCCCGTCTGTTTGCAGTGGTTGATGTCTACGACGCGCTCAGGTCCGATCGGCCCTACCGCGCAGCATGGTCGGAGGGGGCCGTTCAGCAGCATCTCCGCGAACAGTCGGGGGCGCACTTCGACCCTCGCGCGGTCGACGTGTTCCTGGCGATGCTGGCCGACGAGGGAGTCGATCCGTGCAGTGCACTTTCGCTCGCTGCGTGATCCGCCTGGACCCGGCCAGTTGGATTGCTTCCTCAGGAGCGTGTGCGAACGCGCCGGCGAAGGAGAGTCAGGCCCCCAAGCAGGGCCGCCGCAGACATCGGCAACGCGGAGGGCTCAGGCGTGGCCGCCACGGGCGCAATCTCCTGCGATTCGGCAGATCCCGGCATTGTCAGGTGGAGCGTCTCCCCCGCCGTATTGGGAGTGAAGGCGAGCGAGAAGTCCTGGATGAGGGTGTAGGTATACGCCGGGTACTGCAGATAAGAGTTGCTCGCTCCGAGACTGAACGCGTTCGCCCCACGATGATCGAGAGTGGGTCCAGTGAAGTGACCGTCGCGGGCTCGGTGTAAGTTGATGAACCGTATGGTGCGGTATTGACCGAGAAGTACGACGAAAGGCTCATCGCGCTAACGAATGAGTCTCCTGTTGTCTCAAAGGTGCCGTCCATCGCAGACTTCTGAAGAACGCTAACAGGGAATCCATACGTGCCCGGAAGAACCCCTATCCGCTCGAGCTCCCATGAGAGAGTGTGAAGGGTACCGGTGTCACCATCCACTGCCGTGTAGGTGTAGTCCAGGCCAGAGTACTTGAAGCCATCGGCAAGATCGGTTATCCCTCCGTTAGTCGTAACGGGTATTCCGTTAACATTCGGTGATGTAACGAAGAACGCCGAGCCCGACCAGTTCATCTGGGCGAAAGCCCTGCTCTGGACAGCCAGAAGTCCGATGCATATTGCAGCTCCCCGCACGGTCCCTCTCGAAGCGAACATGGCACCCCCCTATTAGTCGTCATCCTCGTTCACACTGACGGAACTTCTGACTTCCGCGCTCTGGACTAATATCTGTCACTGCATAATCCATGCCAGACCCCTCCACGCGCTCATGACCGGATGCGCGGGAACAAAGGATCCCCCTGGCGCCGTCCTATGGCGGGGCAACCGGAGCCTCCGTTCTGAAGTCCTCGTGTCGACGCCACACGTCTGATTACACAGTGCAGAAAGAGGGTCGGTCTATGTACCATCACGTCAAGAAGCTGATGTTCACGGTTGAGGTCGGCGAGGCCGATCCGAGGTTCGGCAATATGCTCCTGGAGCAGTTTGGCGGGGCGAACGGGGAGCTCGCTGCCGCAATGCAGTATTCGGTGCAGGGGCTGAACGCAGACGATCCCGGCCTGAAGGACCTGCTGATGGATATCGGCACGGAGGAGCTGAGCCATCTCGAGGTGATCGGCACGCTTGCACGCCTCCACTTGAAGCCCTCCAAGAAGAGCCGCTCCGCCGCCGAGGCGGACCCACTGATCGCAATCTGTGGCGGGGGTGGCGTGGATCTGCGCAACAGTATGGGGAATGCCTGGACCGCCGACTATCTGAAGATTACCGGGCAGCCGGAGGTGGATCTCCGCTCCAACATTGCCGCCGAGGCGCGCGCCAAGATCGTCTACGAGCGGCTCATCGACTTCACGGACGATGCCGGGTCGCGGGCAGCGCTCCAGTTCCTGATGACCCGCGAGATCACTCACATGAAGGCATTCATGGCGGCGCTCGACAGCCTCGCCCTCGATCCGCTGGAAGTCGGAAAACGACCGCCCAGCAAGGACATCGTTGACCTCTACATCAATGGGTCCACTGGAAACGGCGACCGGGGCGAGAAGGATATGCAGGGCCCCTGGAACCGGGAGCCCATCCTGGAGCTCACGGAGAACCCTGCTATCAAGGAGATTGTCTCGAGCCGGAAGTAGCGGGTTACCGCATTGTCAATCGGGAGTATCGGACGCAAGCGAGCGCGTTCGATACTCCCGGCACACCTGACGGCCTGACGGCTGTCTATCCCCACGCCCTGCCGTACTGAACGGGCACAGGAGCCGGCTGGTGGAGCGCACTGGCTGCCCGCTGTGGCCAGTGCGGATCACGCAGCATCTCGCGCGCCAGCAGCACGAGGTCGGCCTGCTCGGTGCGTATGATGGTGTCGGCTTGCGCTGGCTGCGTGATCATGCCCACCGCGCCCACGGGAATGCGGGCCTCCCGACGGATGCGCGCCGCAGCGGCGGTCTGGTACCCTGCTCCGACCGGGATCTTCGCGTCCGCAACGTTTCCACCGGAGGAGCAGTCGATCAGGTCCACCCCCAGCGCCTCCATCTGTCCTGATAACTCCACGGACTGCTCCACGTCCCACCCGCCTTCGGTCCAGTCGGTCGTTGAGATCCGGACGAAGAGCGGCAGTCGCTCCGGCCAGACAGTGCGCACGTCAGCGATTACCTCTCGCAGCAGGCGGGTCCGGTTCTCGAGCGAGCCGCCGTACTGGTCCGTCCGCCTGTTCGAGAGCGGGGAGAGAAACTCGTTCAGCAGATACCCATGGGCAGCATGGATCTCCACGACCTCAAAGCCGGCCTCCAGTGCGCGGCGCGCCGCGGAGACGAAACCCGCTCGTACCGCTGCGATATCCCCGTCGGATGCCGCGCGCGGCTCCGCGTGCCCGGGCGCGAATGGCAGCGCGCTCGGCGCGACGATGTCGCTCCACCCGCCCTGCTCCGGGGAGAGCGGGCCGCCGCCCTCCCACGGGCGCGCCGTGGAGGCCTTGCGGCCTGCGTGCGCAAGCTGCACGCCCGGGGCCGCGCCCTGCTCGCGGATGAAGCCTGCAATGGGAGCGAGAGCTTCCGCCTGAGCGTCGTTCCAGATGCCGAGATCGTTCGGGCTGATTCGTCCGCCCTCGGTTACGGCCGCTGCCTCGGTGAACACGATACTCGCCCCGCCGATCGCGAATTGGCCGAGATGCACCGCGTGCCAGCTATTCGCGAGCCCCTCGGTGCACGAGTACTGGCACATCGGCGAGACCGCGATGCGGTTGCGGAGGCGAACGGATCGAAGCTGCCATTCGGAGAATAGATGTGTGATTTCAGCGCTCCTTATTAATTTGTCGTCTGGCAGTGATCCTGGACCGTGCCGTGTATTCTGCCGGTCCTGGGAACTGACGGGTGCACTGGATGACCGGGCCCCCTCATAATACGACACTTCCCTATGACGGGTTGCAGGGGCCGGAGGCGGACATGCGGGCCGTTTCCAGTTAGCGAACAAATGGACGGCAGCCACCGTCCTACGCACAATGTTTCCCAGGAGTGCACCGTTATGTCCATTCCCTATGCTCAAAAGTTCTTCCCTATCAATACTCCCGAAGAGCGAATGACGCGCTCGATCGATAACCACTATCATCTCGCCATGGTCGCCGAGAACAGCTATCAGATCGTGGAGTATCAGGCGCAGGCGATGCGGATGCAGCACGAGACCGCCATCATGAACCTGAAAGGGATGGCGGAGATCGCCAGCCGGCAGGACGAGGCCAACGAGCATCTCTCGACGTTCGTGGGAGAGATGGAGCGACTGCGCGGAGGAATGGATGGGCTGCATGCCGGGGTGCGCGACCTCAATCGCACCACGGCCAGCACGCTCGCTGCGGCGAACGCGCAGTCCGAGGCGCTGCGTCAGGGCTTCGAGTCGGTTGCCAGTGGCATGCTAGCGCAGCAGATGACGCTGACGCAGATCGCCGATGCTCTTCGGCGCCCGTGCGAGGCGAATATGCTCGAGCTTCTGGGCGAGGCGGAAGTGGCGCTAAAGGCCGGCATGCGGTCGACAGGCAGAGACCAGACGCACGAGTTCGCGGACTCGCTTCGGCTGCTCTCAGCAGTTCTGGAGAATCCCATCGGCGGGCGCAACTATGTTGCCTGGTTCCAGATAGGCTGGCTTCGCTGGAAATTTCTCTCGGACTACGCGGGCGCAGAGGAGGCCTTCTATCACGCGGCGCGATTGAGCAGGGCGCGCGGCGACCTCTACCACCTTGCGAGCCTCCGGCATATGGCTTATATGCAGTATTTTCTGGGACGCCATTCGGACGCCTGCGAGACCAGTCAGCAGGCGCTCGACCTCTATCCGGACGAGTATGATCTCCGGTACGACACGGCGCGCTACGCCGCGCGGGCCGGTCAGGCGCAGCAGGCGCTCGACCTGATGGAGGAGTGCATTCGCCAGCAGCCCCAGGGAGCCATCAGCATGTTCGCGGACGAGGACTTTCGTTCGCTGCAGGAGCGGCTGGTGGACATCATGTTCCAGAAGACGGAGCTGGCGCGCGAGATCGCCCGCGCCGCCCTCGGCGAGTGGCGAGCTGCCGCGGCACGCATCGTGGAGCACGACGACCGATCCGGGGAGGGAGCGCCGCTGCAGGCCTGGCTCGACGAGCTGAGCGCATTTGAGCTCGAGGCCGAACGCGCGCTTTACGCGGAGGCGATTCTGATCGCCGACCGGGCGACGGCGCGCCGTCGGGAGATGATCGAGGCCGCTGAGCCGGCCCTGGTCGCCCGGCTGGCCGCACTAGACGGGGAGATAGGATCGGCCGACGAGGCCCTGGCGGTGGCGCGCGCCGAGCATCGCGAGCGCGTCCGTACCCGTCTCGACCGCGTCTCGCGCAAAGCGGAAGCCCTGCTGGCCCGCGAAGCGGAAGCGGCCCTGCAGGAGTATAACGACGCAATCGAGCAGGCTCCCCGGGCTGCAGGGCTACTGGTCCAACCGAACGCGGTGGAGAAGATCGCTCTCGCCCTGGGGAGGCCCACTTCGGACCGGCTGCGCGGCGAACGGAAGGACCTCGTCGTGCAGTTCAAGTCGGATGCCCGGGAGCGGTACGACATGCGGCGGCAGGAGCTGAAAGCCGAGTGCGACCGGAAGCTCGAGGAAGCGCGCAAGACGGCTGAGCGGCAGGAGCAGGAGCTCACGGGATTCCCCGAAATCGAGGCGCGCCTCGATGCTTGCTCTGGCGAGGCTGCTGCGCTCCGTGAATCGCTCAGCGCTGCCGAGGAGTGTCTGGTGTGGCTCCGCTTCGAGCTCGGGAAACCGGAGCGAGCCCTAATCGCTCGCTCCGGCCCGGTACCCTCGCCCGAGGCGTCGCTATCGTAGCGTCACGGTAACTCGGGTCACTCCATCGCCATTCTTCTCGACCGTGGCGGCTGTATCGCCCTGCTTGCCATCCTTCTTGGCCGTAATGGTGTAGTCACCGAGGAATGCCCTGGTTAAGGCGCTCCCCTGCGCCGAGCTGACCAGATTGGCGCGGGTCCACCATCGGTTAGAGATCAGATCGCGCCAGACCCCCACAGCGGGGCGCTCGCTCCAATCGCGGCGGAACATTGCGCCGCCCTCGGCGGCGCGCCAATGCGCGCCCTCCCAGAAGCCCCACATCAAGAACGCGCTCACGGAAGGATGGCTGAATACCGCCGTCATCAC
>JBBRJW010000233.1:0-5527 GCA_038218705.1 Chthonomonadales bacterium
GTCCGGAAGCTGCGGACCGGCTGCCATCTGCCGGGCGACCGAGGAGCCGCGCGGAGACGCCCCGCAGACCGCTGACGCGCTGGCTCTGCGAGGGGAGGCCGATCTGCCGGGCCTGCTCCTCGATCTCTGCCTGCTCACGGCTGCTCCGGGCGGGCGAGCCTCTGCCGTACGCTGGCTGACTCTCCGGCTGGCTCGCCTGCTCGCGGAGGCCAGACCATGAGGTTGGACGGATTGCTCGGCCCGGGCTACACGCTCCACGGGCGGGAGTTTGGGGATGGCCAGCGCTTCGGGCCGTTCACGATGGTGCCGATTGTTGGCGGGGCAGGGGTTGAGATCGAGTCAGGAATGAAGGCGCTTGCCGCGGCGCGTCCGCTGCGGTTCGGCGGGCTGGAGCTGACCAACGAGTTGTCGGCCCCGGTGCTTGTGCCTCCGCATCTTGGGCGGCTGCCCGAGCGATCGCGATCGATTCGCGTACTCTGTGCCGGCCTGCTGCTCGGGCCGGGCGAGACGCGAGCCGTGGACGACTGCCTGACGCTGAGCGCAGGCGCCATGGCCGCCGGCGACTGGGCCATGCTGCCGATACCGCTCCGGCGGTCGGCAGTGCAGCTTCGTGGGCTGCAGGGCCGCTACAAGCTCGGTCCCGATCTGGAGCGGTTCAATAGGCTGCTCGGCCTCCCTGCAGCCCAGAGCCTCCGGGAGCTCTGGCTGGACCGCTCCGGCAAGGTCTCACAAGTATCCCGCTGCCTGGAGCCAGTTGCAGGCCAGACGGGAGCGCTCTTCCTCTGGGGCGACAGACCCGTTGGTCTGGAGATTGCCCCGGATGAAGCCTGGTTCCGTTTCCATTGGCCGCTGATCGTCCGGGACGGCTACGGCCCACTTGCGATGCTCGAACCGCCGGCAATTCGTCCCGTGCCTCCGCTTCGTGCCGAGAGCGCGGCCGCGCTTCGCACCGAGCTCTTTGGAGAGCGCCGAGCCGAACGCGAGCGGCTCTCCGCACTGATGGAGTCGATTCCGGTTGGGGCATTCGACCAGAAAGCCGAGGAGAAGCAGGGGGAGCTTGTGCTGCATACCCTCTTTGGCGGATGCGCTGCCGGGCAGGTCGCCACGCTCGCGCAGGCCGGGCCGAAGCCGCCGGGGATCCGCGGGTTGTTTCGCCGCTGGCGGCGCAGCTCACCCGGGGAGCGTGCGCCGGAACACTCGCCCGAGCCCATTCTCTTCGCGTCGGTCATTGCTGGACCGGACGCTGCGCCTGAGCTCTATCGATAGTTCGCGCTGACTCTGAAAGGCGTGCAGATGCTGGCCCCCGACCGAGAGCCGCCGCTCCCCGAATGCTCTGCGAGCCCGCACCTTGCGGCGGGCCGGGTTACGCGGCGCGCTGTTGCGCTCGGGGCGCTTCTTACGCCACTCAACGCCTTCTGGGTGGTGCGCCTCGAGCGCGTGATGTTCGGACCGTACCCCTCCACGATCTCGCTCTTCGCCAATGTGGTCTTTCTGCTCTTTCTGCTTGTGGGGGCGAACAACTTGCTTGCCCGGGTTGCGCCGCGCTGGCGCTTCGGACAGGCCGAGCTGCTCACGCTCTACACGATGCTCGCCATCTCCACTGGACTCGCGGGCCTCGACGGGGCTGCCATCATCAGCCAGATCATGCCACACGGCGCGTGGTTCGGGGAGTCGAACCACTGGAGCGGCTGGATAGGCAGGCTGCCCGCGTGGCTGGTAGTGAGCGACCGGGAGCTTCTTCGTGGTCACTTCCTGGGCGCAACGAGCTTCTACCAGTGGCCAATCCTGAAGACCTGGGCCTGGCCCATGCTTGTCTGGACGCTCTTCCTGACGGTGCTGCTGGGCGCGGCGCACTGCCTCAACGTCCTGGTGCGGCGGCAGTGGGCCGATAATGAGCGCCTCACGTTTCCCATCACATGGCTGCCGCTGGAGCTTACGGAGGGAGGTCTCGGCGCGTCGCTGCTCAGCAGCCGCATGATGTGGACAGGCTTTGCCATTGCCGCGCTGATCGGGCTCTGGAATGGGATTGCCTTTCTCTATCCCTCCGTGCCCTCTCTGGCCGTGGGGATCACGGACATGAAGCCCTACCTCACCTCGAAGCCCTGGAGCGCGCTCGACTGGTTCCCGATCACTTTCTACCCCATTGCCATCGGGCTCGGCTTTCTGCTGCCGACCGACCTGCTCTTCTCCTGCTGGTTCTTCTTCCTCGTCTGGCGCGCACAGGTGGTGATCGCCAACGCGATGGCGTGGGACACTTCGCCGCATGCCCCCTATATCGACGAGCAGGGATTTGGCGCGATGATGGGCCTGTTCGCCTTCTACCTCTGGTCGGGCAGACGGAGCTTCCGCCGCATCTGGCAGTCGGCGCGCGCGGGAGAGGGGCGAGGCGGGGAGGCTCTCAGCGATCGCGAGGCCCTCGCCGGCCTCTGCTTCTGCTGCGCCGTGCTGGTGGGCGCGGGCATCGCAGCCGGGGCTACCTGGTGGGTAGCAGGCGTCTTCTTCGGCGTCTACCTTGCTACGCTGGCGGTCATCACTCGGATTCGCGCCGAGCTCGGCCCGCCCGTCCACGACTTCCATTTCATGGGCCCGGACACGATGCTGCCGCGCGTAGTCGGCGCGTCAGCCCTTCGGCCGGCCGACCTGACGGCGTTCACGCTCGCCTTCGGACTCACGCGCGCCCATCGGGGCGACACCATGCCCGTGGGGCTGGAGGGGCTGCAGATGGCGCATGCGCGCGGCTTCGATGCCCGGCGCCTCTTTGGCGCGATCCTGCTCGCCACCGCTCTTGGCGCTCTCTCAACCTTCTGGGCCTACGAGCATCAGGCGTACGCGCTCGGCGCGGCCGCCAAGTTCAACCAGGGCTTTGGGCACGCGCAGCAGGCGTTCGGCCGGACGCAGAGCTGGCTGACAGGCGGGCTCGATCCGCGCGTCAATCCCTCGGCGGGAACGGCAGTGGCCGTAGGAGCAGCGGCCGTGCTGCTGCTCTTCGCGTGCCGCGTGCGACTGCCAGGCTTCCCGTTCCACCCGATCGGGTTCGCCATCTCCTCATCCTGGGCCATCCATCTCGTCTGGATGCCGCTTCTGATCGCCTGGGTTCTTAAGTCGCTCGTGACCCGGTTCGGTGGACTGCGGGGCTATCGGCTGCTGCTGCCGCTATTTCTGGGCCTCGTGCTGGGGGATTGCGTGGTCGGCTCGTTCTGGGCGCTCGTGAGCGTGCTGCTGAACGTGCGGACGTACAACTTCTTTGGCGCTTGAGGCTCCTCAGACCCTGGGACAGGCCGGTTCCCATAGGTGTCTGTGATCGCTGAGATAGATCCCTGGCCCGCCCGCCTGCAACATTCTCCGACGAGCAACGGCTTGCTGTTGGCGTCCCAGGTGAGCGGCTTCCCGTGCAAGAGGCCAGGGCTCCCTGCAGCTTCGCAGCTTGCCGTGGTCCTCCAGTCGGCTCAATCGGGTGCTGAAGGTGCCACACCTTGTGTGCGCAACACCGCCCCGAGACGTCGCGCGGGGAGGCATGGCCTCACGTCTTGTCCGACGGAGTGCGAGCCGGCCGCCTCTAATCGCGCCCTTCGCGCGCCAGCACCATACCTAACGCCCGCGAATAGCGGGCCCCGAACGCCAGGCGAGTGATCGTGTGGATGGGGAGGCTCTCTTCGCCAATCCATTCGGCATAGACGTCGATTTAGTCCAGGATGACTTCCTCTTCGCGCACTTCGAGTATGCGGCCGATCAGACAAATATCGGGCTCTTCGATCTCGCGCTCAATCACTACCAGAGCACCGGATTCTTTGATGTCCGAAAGGGCTTGTTGCCAGTTCATCAGTCCCACGAATGGCTGCGGCTTAGGCCCGAATCCATTTGCGCGGACGTGTTTTGCGATGAACGTCTGGTCGGCCTCAACCTGGAGCACATCCTCGCGCCTGAGTATCAAATAGCCGTCCGGCATCAATAGGTTCTTATCGAGGTTCGTCAGCAAAACGAGGTCGCGACCAGCTTTGAGCAGGAAGCCAAGGGTGTCGTGGTCCGCAAAATCGGCACGTTCAAACACCGCCAGAGTATTGCTGTCCGGCTCTTCCCAGACACGTGTTTGATCATCCATCGGAATATCCTTATGGGAATGGCTATAGCACGGGAGAGGGCTGATGGCTAAGCCAAATCTCTATTGTAAATTCCTATCGTGTCACTTCGGTCTGCCGCTGCTGTCGCCGTTGTAGTCGCCCGCTATCTACCGTGTACGGCTTGTCGGGTTGGTCGGTTCGCTTCCCTTATGCTCGACTTATCGATCTTAGCAATGTCTTTGAAGCGATGTCCTCCTGCATCGCTGGCCGTCGGTGGCGCGGGAGCTCCTGCGGGGCGTCAGGTTAGTGGTGCCACGGCGGTCCAACACGTCGCGCCGCGCATGGCTCCGGGGGTCGGGGCCCAGTTCGCGCATCCTCTGCGGAAACTTCGCCGGTACAATATAATTGTCGCGAGAGGTCGTGGGACCGGTCTCCATATTGGGCTTCGGCATTCAAAAGGACACTCCATGACCTACCCGAGTCTCACGGACGCGGCCTCAAGGAATTCACGGAAACCAGGACACGGTGACATTACTGGGCGGTTAGAGCGAGAGGAACTGCAAACCATGAAACTGAACCATCTGGCTGGACTGTTGGCCTTCTTTTCGACCGCGCCTGCCTGGGCGGCGGACACAGCCATCACCAATCTCCCGGTTGGCTGGGCGGCGGCCGATATCGGCACCGTGCGGAAACCGGGCGTTGTCCGCTATGACCCGACCACGAAGACTTTTACCATCCGCAGCATCGGCGAGATGACAGAGAAGCGCGGCACATTTGCTTACACGCGGGTGAAAGGAGACTTCGTAGCGACGTGTCGGGTCATGGCCGCCTCGCAGAAATCTATGGGCGCGGGCCTGATGGTGCGGACGGACACAAACTCCGGCGCGCGTTTCCTGATGAATGCGTTCAATGGATTTCGCTTCGGCAATGGCCCGGCGGCGACGATTCGCCAGACGGACAACGTCGCCGCGTGGCAGCCCGGCGATATCAACTACGTCCAGACATTGCCGTGCTGGATGCGCGTCGTCCGTTACCACGACAGCTTAGCGAGCTACTATTCAGCGAATGGGACGGAGTGGAACCTGATGCACTTCGGCGGAGCGCGGTTCAGTCCCGGACTGCCGGAGGAAGTCCTGGTGGGCGTGGTCAATGGCCAGCACGATAGTGACCAACTGGAGGAAGCCACCATTGACAGCTTCAACATCGCGCAGCCGGTGAAGCTTCCATATGTTACCTCATGGTTGGGGAACACGTTCGCCTCACAGTATTATCAGGGCCATGTGCAGATGCAGATCCGCGCGATGTGCGTTCAGCCGGGCGCTATCCCCCTGCTGCGCGTGACGGGTCAGAATGAAGGCCTGGATTCCTCGGTCTTCGATCTCGATGGCAATCTGCTGCACATGTATCAGCTCAAGAACTCAGGCGGGCACGCCATCGCCAGCGATGGTACCTACATTTTCGAGAACACG
>JBBRJW010000234.1:0-5507 GCA_038218705.1 Chthonomonadales bacterium
GTACTCCAGGTGAGCCACGTTGATGGTAACGCCGCGCTCCCGCTCTTCGGGCGCGCTGTCGATCTCCTCGTAGCTCATCGCCTTGCTGCCGTTGTAGCTGGCAAGCATACGCGTGATCGCCGCCGTCAGGCTCGTCTTGCCGTGATCGACATGCCCGATCGTGCCGATGTTGACATGCGGCTTGCTCCGCTCAAATCTCGCTTTTCCCATTGTGAAATCAAGACCTCCCGCAATCACGCGTACAGCCAGTTTGTGGCCCGAGCGATTGCGAATTTTCCGTCCGGCGCCGGCGCTCTCCCGGATCCCCGGGATCGGACGGTTCATTAGAGAATAGACCAGCCCACACTGGGAATCGGACCCAGGACCTCTTCTTTACCAAAGAAGTGCTCTGCCTCTGAGCTATGTGGGCGGGAGAAGAAGGTGGGGAGAAGAGGATTCGAACCTCTGAAGCACTACGGCGACTGATTTACAGTCAGTTCCCTTTGGCCACTCGGGCACCTCCCCACGCGGCTCGATCGACCGCACCACCCGGTGGGGAAGCGCGGCAGACAAAGCATTACTCGGCGGAAATCGCGATCCCAGCCGAGTAAGTAGGATTAGTATAGCACGTGGAGGGGCACGAGTCAAGATGAGTGCGCAATTTTCGGCCGGCCGCCAGCCCGCCCACACGCTGGCGAGCGGCAATTTTGCTTCTCGCCTGACATGCCCGGAAAACCAACTCTTGACGCCCTGCAAAAAACCCGATATATTTACTGGAGCAGGAGCAATGAAGCGACTGCACCCGATAATCGCTCTCAATCAGTCGGCGCCCCCGTTGGCCCGAGCGCGATATCCCTTCCACAACTCTGTAATCCCGCGAACTGCTCACCTCATCAGCCCTCGACGGCGAACTATCGTTGGCCATTCCATGTGAATGGTGATCACCTCGACCGGAGCAAGCCCTCTTGCACGCCCCGGCCGTCCGCCACGAATCGAGGCTCCGATTGTTTGCACTGTCTATCGTACGCGCGGGCGCGCTCCTGGCTGCGCTCGCACTGATACCAGCTCCCTGTAAAGCCCGCCAGCCCGCCCCGCAGGTTGGGGAAAGCGGAGCTGCGGCAGAATGCCGCATCCTTGCGCTCACCAATGCGCTTCGCGAGAGGGCGGGCGTGCCGCCCCTCCGCCTGGAACGGCGGCTGTCCCGGGCTGCCCGCTGGCTTGCTCGTGATATGGCCGCTAACGACTACCTGAGCCACACCGACCGCCGCGGACGGTTTATAGACGAACGTATTCCAGCTTGCGGTTACGACGACTACACCGCAATTGGCGAAAATCTGGGGGGCGGGCAGACAACGGCTGAGGAGGTGGTCGCGTGCTGGATGCGGAGTCCGAGCCATCGCGCCAATCTGCTCAGCCCGCAGTTTTCCGAGATGGGCGCCGCCCTGGCCTGCAGTCGGGCAAGTCGCTATCGAAACTGCTGGGTGCAGGAGTTCGGCTCACGCACTTCCCTGTCTCCTCAGGAAAGCGACGGCGAGGTGACCACCCGCTCGCTCACGCTCCCAGCAGCCACCAGTGCAGAAGCATGGCAGCAACGGATGCGCTCACGCAGCGCTACCATATGCGGGAGCGCGCGCCAGGCCAACAAGCGTCCCAGCACACTGCTGCTCGCCCTCAGGCCGGGCCGGCATGCTCTCCGCGCGGAGGCAGATGTCGAAGCGATGCTCTCCTCAGACGCAGCAGCGCTTCTCTGCCTGCAGTAGCGCAGGATTTCGGGAACGGGATGATGCGCTGGAAGGGGCCGCGAACGACGCTGTTCGCGGCCCCTTCTCGTAGAACCCGTTCATCACGCCCCGCGGCGCGGGCGCAGCGGGGTTCAGTTGCAGGAGGCGTGTGCGCCCTCCGCGTCCGTCGACCAGAGGCACATGTCGGTGATCAGGCGGTTGTACGGAATCGACTTCGCATGGCCGTCGACAAACTGAACATTGATCTGCTCTGAGTGGCGCGACTTGCCGGCGAGCACGGAAGCGGATGGGTCCGGGGCCATCGACTGGCCGCCATTCCAGCTCCAGCGGGCGTTCCCGATGTTCTTCCAGTACTCCGCGTAGAACGAGCCCTGCGCGGTGACGTATGCCGACTCCTGGCCGTTGGAGTTAATCAGGCCAAGACCGGACTCATTATTGACATCGGGAACGACACCGTAGTAGGTGGCATCCGTGATCAGGATGGTGGAGGCCACGCGTGGAACCGATGCCATGGAGGGCGGCTGAACGGTGGTGGTTCCCCCGTTCGTTACGGCCGGGCTCATCCACATGTCGTTGTGGCCGTAGCTGTTCTGGCCGCCATAGCCCTGGTCGGAGCAGCCGTTTGTCGTCGTGTTATTCGACTGGCCGCCGCAGTTAGTGCCGTCCGGGTTCGTGCCCCACCATGCGCCCGGATTGCTCGGGCACTTGAAGACGTCGTAATTCTTGATATATGGGTTCAGCAAGCTGATCCAGAACATCCTGCCCGCCGATTTGCCCGTGATCTGGGGGAACTGCCCGACGAACGGGTTCGGCACGCCGGTCTGGCGATGCGGGTAGAACTGCTCGTCGTAGTCCTGCACGTACATTGCAGTGGCTGTGCCCATCTGCTTCATGTTGCTCAGGCAGGAGATCTGACGGGCCTTTTCGCGGGCCTTGGCGAAAACCGGGAACAGGATCGCCGCTAGGATCGCGATAATGGCAATCACAACGAGTAGCTCAATGAGTGTGAAGCCGAAACGGCCTCGACGGAGGTTGGACATGCTCTCATCCTTTCACAATGCTGTACAATGACTGCTGGGTTCTTACCGAGCAGAAGCTCGCCCCGGCTATAGGAATGGGGTCGCGCCGACGGCTTCGCCATTGCGGTCCGACACCGGTTTCTCTCTCGCGAAGCCGCTTCCATAGTGACCGGCCATTGTTAACAAGGCCTTAAGTCGCGGTTAACGTTGTATGAAATGTGCGGTACCGAGGGAGCACGGACGGGCGACAAACGAGTTCAAGAGAGGTCGAAGAAAGTGACAATGACTTACGATGTGTTCGGCATGTGCAATCCCCTCTATGACATCCAGGCGGAGGTGGCGGACGAGATCGTTTCGGAGCTTGGAGTGAGTAAGGGCGGGATGTTTCTGGTAGACGAGGCGCAGCAGCGGCAGATGATCGCTCGCATCCACACGCACATTGTAAACTCGGAGTCAGGCGGGTCCGGCGCAAATACAATGATCGGCATCGCCCAGATGGGGGGCTCCGCCTGCTACACGGGCAAGCTCGGCAACGATGAGCACGGCCGCCTGTACCAGGAGAGTCTGAGCGCACGCGGTGTCCATAGCTGCACGGCCTCAGGCGAGGGCGTAACGGGAATCTGCGTGGTGCTGGTCTCGCCGGACGCAGAGCGGACCCTCTGCACCTATCTCGGCATCTGCCGCGAACTCGGCCCGGACGACCTGGATGTCGAGGCCCTGCGCGCCAGCCGCTTCCTCTATGTAACCGGCTATCTCTGGGACACCGATAGCCAGAAGGCTGCGGTGCTCCGCGCCATGAACGAGGCGAAGGCCGCCGATGTTCCAATCGCGCTCAGCCTATCAGATCCATTCTGCGTCAACCGTCACAGGGAGGATTTCCTTCGCATCTGCGAGGAGTTTGTCGACCTCTTAATAGGTAACCATGAAGAGGCGATGGCCCTGACATTGACCACCAGCCCGATGGACGCGATTCGTGCGACCGAGCGTCTCACCCGCCGGGCCGCCGTGACTCTCGGATCAGATGGTTCGCTGGTGCGAGATGGCAGCCAGGTGGATGCATTAGAGTCCGTCAAGGTGAAAGCGGTCGATACCACCGGCGCAGGCGATATGTTTGCGGCCGGTCTCCTCTATGGATTGACCCACGGCCGAACGCTCGCCAACTCCGCCCGAATCGGCGGAGCGGCCGCCGCGCAGGTCGTCGCAAACCTGGGCCCGCGGCTCTCCAGCCTGGATCTCGGCGACCTTCTCTGAGCGTAAGACGCAGCGATAGCCGGGAATCGGGAGATTCCCGGCTATCGCAAATCATCCCCGCATAGCGAACTTCCGGCAAACCGTTTGTCAATCTCGGCCGGTTGGCCCGCAGTCACAATCGGCCCTCGCCTGAGAGTATCAACTCCTGATCAACACCTGAAACGGGCCCTTGTGCACCCGGAAGGGATTCGAGGTCCATCATGCTACTTGTTGAGCCCACGACGCGAATCCACTGATGAAGACAAATCGTATCTTTTTTTGTGCGAGCGCGCAGTCAAGCAGGTAAAACCGGTTGCGCTGCAGAATCAGGCACCAGTCTCGCCCACAAGACCGATTTCCCTGAACTCGCGTCACTCCGGGCGATGGCGTATGGCGCTACTTACCCTCACCGTTTCGACATCCTGAACACTGTCGCATCGGCGGGAACTCACGGCTGCTAGCCGCAGCCAGGCGCAAGGAGAGCAATCTATGGTCCGACAGGCGAAGTTGAACACCCCTGAAAAGCGGGCAAGAGTTGGCGAGCGAATCAAGATCGCAGCCACACAGGCGGGGGTCTCACTCAAGGAGTTGGCCGACCTCGCAAAAACGTCCCCCTCGATGATCTACCAGTATGTTCGGGGCGTTACCTCTATTCCCCCGGAGCTGCTGGAGCGCATCGCCGCGGTAACAAACGTTCATATCCAGTTCTTCGATCCGGACAGGGACGCACGGGCAATGCTTGCTCTTCCTGCGGACCAGGTAGCCTACGAGGAGAGCTCCACTCCGCTAGCCAGCGGAGGGAGCGGAGACTCCGGAGCGCGAGTGCGGATTCGCTCGGAGATGGACCACCTGCACGCGCTTGCCGACTCATACTTCCGCCCGAAGCGGAATCGGACCAGCTACCAGGCGGCTCTTGAACAGCTCCTGGCCCTTACTCGCGCAGCCCAGCACCCCGCCCAGCAGGCCACAGTGCTGATGCGCATGAGCCAGGTTCGGATGGACTCGGGGGAAGTAATGGAGGCGCAGGCGCTCCTAGACACCGCTCGAGACCTGATTCAGACCGAGATGCAGTCGCCGACCGGCGTTGCCGTCACTCTCGATATTGTTGGCGTGCTCACCCATCTCGGCGAAACCGACACCGCTACAACGCTCGTTGAGGAGCTCACACAGAACCCTGATCCTGCGGTGCGAGCACGGGCTGCGCTTGCCGGCAGCCGTATTATGCTGCGCTCCTCGAGCTATACGGCAGCTCTCAGGACCCTGCTCGCCTCCGCCGAGGCGATTGGCGACATGAAGTCGGACTGGCGCGATCCCTTGCTCTTGACCGGGCTGTTGAGCGGCGTGGCGGACCTCCTCTGGTCGATTGGCCGGATTGACGGTGCGATCCGGATCTGGCAGCGTGCGCTGGGCGAGGCCCAGAATGCGCAGCGAGCGGATCTCTTTGTAGATCTCGCCGTTCAGCGCTCGCGCGCCCTGCTGCTCGTTGGCCGCCTTGAGGAGGCCAGCCGCCAGATCGAACTGGCGCTGATGGTTGCAG
>JBBRJW010000235.1:0-5493 GCA_038218705.1 Chthonomonadales bacterium
ACTTCTGGCACCACGGGTCAGCCCAAAGGCGCAATGCTCTCGCACGTGAATATGCTGACGGTTCCCGATGGCGTAGTAGACGAGCCGGTAGTCGTGTTAGGGCCTGGTGATACGTTCCTCTCCTTTCTGCCGCTCAGTCACATAACCGAGAGGGTAGGCGGGCAGTATCTGCCGTTCCGGGTTGGGGCCTGCATCGTCTATTCACAGGGTCTCTCCTCGGTTGGGGAGGAGCTGACGAAGAGCGTTCGGCCTACGGTAATGCTCTGCGTTCCACGCATCTTCGAATCAATCCACGATAAGTTTCGCGATGCGCTCGCAAAGAGGCCAGACCGGGATCGGCACCGCGTAGAGTGGGCGCTCAAAGTGGGAGCCGAGGCGATCGAGCTCCGCTCGGCCGGAAAGCGGCCCGGCATTATCCTGCGACTGCAGCGTGCCGTCGCCGAGCGGCTGATCTATCCGAAGGTCCGCGAGCGTATCACCGGCGGCCGTATTCGGTATCTCGTCTCGGGCGGCGCACCGCTCTCCCACGAGGTCGCCCTCTTCTTCCTCTCCATTGGAATTGAAGTATTGGAGGGTTATGGTCTCTCCGAGACGAACATTATCACGATCACGCGTCCTGGCAAGCAGCGAATTGGATCGGTGGGCTCTCTGCTTCCCGATGCAGAAGTGAAACTCGCCGAGGATGGGGAGATCTTGATGCGAGGGGCGGGCCGTATGCTCGGCTACTACAACCGCCCGGAGGCCACGGCAGAGGCGATCTCCGCAGATGGATGGCTGCACACGGGGGATATCGGAGCGTTCGATTCCTACGGCTGCCTGAGCATAACGGACCGGAAGAAGGACCTGATAGTGCTCGCGAATGGTAAGAAGGTGGCTCCCCAGCCCATCGAGGCGATGGTGAAGATGAGCCCCTATATCGAGGAGGCCGTACTCTTCGGTGATCGCCAGTCCACTGTCATGGCGCTGCTCGTGCCCAACTTTATTCGATTGACGGAGTGGGCGAAGGCGCAGGGAGAGGCAGGCTCAGACCTCGCCGTGCTCGCCGCCTCGCCGGACGTCCAGAAGCTCATCCGGGGCGAGGTAGAGCGGCTGACGGCTCACCTTGCGGATTATGAGAGGATCAAGCGATTCAAGCTCCTCACTGAGCCGTTCAGCATCGAGTCAGGTGAGCTGACACCGACCCTGAAGGTGAAGCGAAAGGTGGTCGCGCAGAAGTACGCCGACATCATTGCCTCGATGGCCCGGTAGGGATCTTGCAGCGCCGATCACCCGGGGGCGTCGGCTGACTCCCCAATCGACCGCAAGCCAGCGAGAAGCACTTCATTCGGAGGATTATCGGCGGCATCCCGGTGCCGGTGCGCGTAGACGACCCCACCCGCCGAATTGACGATGAACGCTCCTGGCATCTGAAACGGATCGCCCTTTGGCATCCCGGCAAAATGGCCGTGCAGCGCTGCCTGAAACCCGCGAGAAACGACGTGTGGCGTGAGCAGCTCTGTCGCGTGGGCTCGGGCGAGGCCGTAAGCCCGATAGGCATCCTTCGCCGGATCGCACACGCAGTGGAACGGCGGAGCAATTCCGCGCTCTCGGCAGAAGGGCTCGCTCGCCTCCGGCGTGCCAAGCGTTATAAGCACTGCCGACGCTCCCAATGCCCGCAGCTCTGCCTCCAGCTGGAGCGCGAGCGCAACCTGTTCCCGACAGAAGCTGCAGCCGAGGTGCCGGAGGAAGACCAGAAGCGCCGGGCCAGTGGACCAGTACGCTGAGAGCGGAGTGCGCTCTCCCGACCCGGCGGCGACCACCTCGATGTCGGGCGCAATGTCACCAACCTGAGGCCGCACTTCGGCGGTCGTAGATCGCAGTTCACGGCTCAATGATCGAACCTCCCTTGCAGGTGAGGGCGCACACGCGCTCGCCTGATACCATGGATACGAACGGACGCCCTGACGCTTCACCTTACGACAAGTGAACCCCTGATCGAGGCCGACGGGGATGCGGTCGGGTGCGCAAAAACAGATTGAGGCCACCTGATGGTTATCGCGGCGGTCGGCGAGGCCTTCGCCGTTTCGTACCGAGCATGCCGATCATTGGCGCGTGCAGGAGCTGGATCAGGTGTTGCGGTTGTGCTTCGGTTAACGAAGAGGAGATTCGACGATGCGTGTTGTCATTTGCATGCTAGCGATGGTGGCAGTTGCCATGGCGTGTGGGGCTCAACCTCAGCCAGCCGCTGAGAGCAGCCCCGCGCCTACGAATGTCGCCGGGGCGGAATATCCGCGTGTTACGCCAGACCTTCGCGTGATCTTCCGTGTGAAGGCTCCCGACGCCCAGAAGATAGAGTTCGACCTCGGCAGGCGCTATCCTGCCGTGAAGGACGCCGAAGGCTTCTGGACTGCCACGACCGAGCCCCAGGCCCCGGGGTTCCACTACTACTGGCTCGTCATCGATGGCGTCCAGGTGAACGATCCCGGGAGCGAGACGTTCTACGGCACCGGAAAGCAGGCGAGCGGCGTCGAGGTTCCGGAGAAGGGCGTGGATTACTACCTTCCGAAGGCAGTGCCACATGGTGACGTTCGTGAACGCCCGTACCACTCCAGCACAACGGGAGAGTGGCGGCGTGCCTACATTTACGCTCCGCCCGGCTACGACACCGATCGCAATCGGCGCTATCCCGTGCTCTACCTCCAGCATGGAGCTGGTGAGGACGAGCGCGGCTGGTCCAACCAGGGCCGCATGGCATTCATAATGGATAACCTGATTGCAGAGCGCAAGGCGGTTCCCATGCTCGTTGTCATGGAGCGTGGCTACGCGCGGAAGGCTGGCGAAACGCCGGCTCCCGCCGGCGTGCCTGCTCCGCCTGGCGCTAATCGCCAGTTCCAGGCTTTCGAAGAAGTGGAGACGAAGGACCTTGTCCCCTTCATAGACGCGAACTATCGAACGATTGCGGATCGGGATCATCGTGCGCTCGCAGGGCTCTCCATGGGGGGCATGCAGGCATATGTGATTGGTCTGGACCATCTGGACATCTTCTCTTATATCGGGGGCTTCAGCGGCGCGGGGGGCGGATTTGGCGGCGGTACATTCGACCCCAAGACGGCGCACAACGGAGTGATGGCGGATGCGGAAGTCTTTAACCGCCGTGTCCATCTCCTGTTCCTCTCTATCGGCACCACAGAGCCGAAGCGCATGCAGGATGGCGTCCGCGGATATCACGACAACCTCTCAAAGGCCGGAATCAAGACCGTCCTTTATGAGTCTCCCGGCACATCGCATGAGTGACTGACCTGGAGACGAAGTCTGCACGAGTTTGCGCCACTGCTGTTCCAGGGGCAGACGCCCCGACAGGGCGCAGGGCCCGGCGAGCCTCAGATCCCGGCGCCAGCCAGTGCGGCAGCTGGATTGAATCCGGACGACATTCAGGCTTTTCCAGAGCCGCCCGCCGGCATTCAGGCGAACCGACCGGAGGTTCACCATGGCAGCCTCGAGACGATCGAGTACGACTCGAAGTCGGTGGGCACAAAACGCAAGGCGCAGGTCTACACACCGCCAGGCTACTCGAAGGACAAGAAGTACCCGGTACTCTATCTGCTCCATGGGATCGGCGGGGATGAAACAGAGTGGCAGCGCTTCGCAACACCCGGCCTTCTCCTGGACAACCTGCTTGCCGACGGCAAGGCAGTGCCGATGATCCTCGTGCTGCCGAACGGACGCGCTCAGAAGAACGACCGGGCCGAAGGAAACGTCTACGCGAGCGCGCCTGCATTCGCTGCATTCGAGCAGGACCTGCTGAAGGACCTCATTCCATCGATCGAGGCGCGGTATTCGGTTCAGGCGGACCGGGAGCATCGAGGGGTTGCCGGCCTTTCGATGGGTGGAGGTCAGTCGCTCAACTTCGGGCTGGCGCATCTCGACACGTTTGCCTGGGTCGGAGGGTTCTCGTCGGCTCCTAACACGAAAGCTCCCAAAGATCTCGTGGCAGACGTCGCTGCAGCCCGGGAGAAGCTGAAGCTGCTGTGGCTCTCCTGCGGCAATAAGGATGGGCTCCTCCGCATCAGCCAGGGAGTGCACGCCTACCTCAAGGAGAACAAGATCCCGCACGTCTGGAACGTTGACGGCCACGCCCACGACGCCACGGAGTGGCGAAACAATCTCTACTACTTCCTCCAGCGGGTATACCGCTGACGGGCGCGGGACGCCCGGGGACCCATCTGCCAAAACCATGAAAAAAGCACTGACCCTGTTCTTGACTCCGGCTGTTGTGATGGCATCGCTCGCCATCGCCGCGGCGCAAAATCCTGTCCTTACCATCGATGCAGGGCGGCCCTCGGCAAAGCTCAGCCCCCTCCACTTCGGACTCATGACGGAGGAGATTAACTACAGCTATGATGGCGGGCTGTACGCTGAGCTGGTGCGAAATCGCGCCTTCCTCGACGATCCGAATCTGCCCGCCCACTGGTCCACCGTGCAGGGCAGCGGTTCTTCCGCGGCCATCTCACTCGACCGGAACCAGCCGCTCAGCTCTGCCCTGACCACCAGTCTGCGGATCGAGGTTGCTTCCGCTTCGCCCACTGCACGGGCAGGCGTCGCAAACAGCGGCTACTGGGGCTTCCCGGTTAAGCCAGAGACCTCCTTCCGCGCCACTATCTATGCCCGAGCGGCGCAGGGCTTCACCGGTCCTGTCACCATTGCCATCGAGAGCGCTGACGGGGCCAGCGTATACGCCAGAGCAATTGTTCCGCGTATCACCGGAGAGTGGAAAGAGTACAGGGTCACCCTCAAGACGGGCAGCGTCGCGCCGAACACCAACGCCCGGCTTACGCTGACGGTGGACCGCCCGGGAACGGTATGGCTGGGCATGGTCTCTCTCTTCCCGCCAACCTGGAAGAACCGGCCAAACGGACTCCGAACCGACCTGATGCAGATGCTGGTCGATCTGAAGCCCGCGTTTCTGCGCTTTCCAGGCGGCAACTATCTGGAAGGCAACTCCATCGCGACGCGCTTCGACTGGAAGAAGACTCTCGGTCCGCTGACGCAGCGCCCGGGCCACTCGGGCCCGTGGGGCTACCGTTCGACTGACGGAATGGGACTGCTGGAATTCCTCCTCTGGGCCGAGGATATGGGAGCCGAACCGGTGCTCGCCGTCTACGCCGGCTACTCGCTGAGGGGCGACTACGTGAAGCCTGGCCCCGAACTGACACCCTATGTCCAGGATGCACTCGACGAGATCGAGTATGTGAGTGGCGCTGTAACGACAAAATGGGGCGGGCAGCGCGCGAAGGACGGCCATCCGGCTCCGTTCAAGCTGCACTATGTGGAGGTCGGCAACGAGGACTTCTTCGACCGATCGGGCAGTTATGACGGTCGCTTCGCGCAGTTCTTCGATGCCATCAAAGCGCAGTATCCAGCGCTGAAAGTCATATCCACCGTTGGCAACGAGCAGCCAGCCTCGAAGCGCGTTCAGAGCCGGAAGCCTGATGTGCTCGACGAACACTACTATCG
>JBBRJW010000236.1:0-5486 GCA_038218705.1 Chthonomonadales bacterium
AGAAGGCGTTCGCCCAACAGGATGCACGCGCCGAGCAGCATCAGAGAGAGAGCCACCAGCAGTCCACCGTTTCTGAGAATGGCGGCACTCGACTCCGGTCCAGAGGCGAGCAGGATGGAAGCTATCCAGGCGGATGGCCCATGCTGGGCGACCGCCAGCGGCTGCGCAGCCAGCGCCGCCGGGAGCGATGTGGAGGAGAAGGCGGCGGCGGCGTGGGCCGCAGCTCCGCCAACCTGCGAGACGATGGCCATGCCAACCAGCGCGCCGGAGATCCCGTTCGCAATCGCGATCGCGCCGCGTACCCTCTGAGCGCCGAGCGCTCCGATCGCAATCAGCAGCGCGAGCGAGGTGCAGAGCGCCGGAATGAGAGCCAGCATCAACATCAGGGGCAGGGCGAGACACCAGATCGCAAGCGGAGCGCCCCTCACGATCAGCGCTGCCCCGATGGCTGGCACGCCGAGAATAATGAACTGGAGCGAGCTGGCGACGGTCGCATCCAGCAGCTTCGCGGAGACCACGGCGCGCGGTAACGCCGGGGCGGAATAGAGGAGCAGGTATTCACCTGTCTGAAGCAGCGAAGGAGCTACAAACGACGTTGCGCCGGTGAGCAAGAAGAGGAGCAGGAAGAACAGCGTCTGCCGCAGCGCCTCACCCAGAACCCCGACCGCTTCGGCGATTCGAAAGAAGACCAGGAACGCAGTTCCAACCGCCAGGAACATCACCAGAGAAAGGAGGGCGAGGACCAGAGCCAGAAGGCGGTTTCTGTGGAGCCAGTCCAGCCCGGAGTTGCGGGATCCCCGTATTCGAGTTTTCAGCAGGAGCCAGAACATCAGTAGCGGACCGCCTCCAGGCCGGGCTGACTAGTATGATACCTTAACCCCCTCCGCGGGCCGGTGCTGCCGCATGGCAACATTGAATCGAAGGGGTCTTTGTGATACAATACCGAATGCCTCGAGCCGTTCTGTTGGAAGGTTGTTATTAATGCCACTCTACACTGGAGTCGCCTTTAAGCGGGTTGCAAGATCGTACTGGTACGATCCCGCGGGGCTCACTCTCGCGGAGGGTGACCGCGTTGTTGTTGAGACCACCAGGGGACCGGAGCTGGGCACCGTCAAGATTGGGCCGCGCGAAGTCCCGATGGATGAGCTCCAGGGGGCCCCGAAGCGCGTTATTCGCATGGCGGGGCCGGAGGATTTTCAGCAGGAGCGGACCAACCGCGAGCAGGCACGCAAGGCGCTGGCAATCTGCGCCGAGCGGGTGCGGGCCCACGATCTGCCGATGAAGCTGCTCCAGGCAGAGCTTTCGTTCGATGGTCAGCAGGTAACCATCTACTTTGCCGCCGAGACACGCGTCGATTTCCGGGAGCTGGTTCGCGAAGTTGGCGCGCATCTCCGGTGCAAGGTGCAGCTCCATCAGGTTGGCGCACGGGATCAGTCGAAGATGATCGGTGGAGTGGGGCCCTGTGGCCTCACCCTCTGCTGCGCCACGTTCCTGACTGAGTTTGCGCCGATCTCCATGAAGATGGCAAAGGACCAGAGCCTCTTCCTCAACCCGGTGAAGTTCTCCGGGGTTTGCGGGAAGCTGATGTGCTGCCTTCGGTATGAGCACGATACCTACCTGCAGTCCAAGAACCGGATGCCGCAGATTGGCGAGATCGTGATGAGCCCGGAGGGGCAGGCCAAGGTGGTGGACCTGAACATTCTGAACGAAACCGCTCTGATAGAGCTTCTCGAGGAGAAGACAGAGCGGACTTATCCGGCTGCAGAGCTCAGGATTGAGAAGACGACAAAGTGCGACGACTGCCGCGGATGCGCGGTCGAGCAGTTACAAGATGATGCCGACGAGGCAGTGATGCCGGATGAAGAATCTCGTGCAGCCGCGCGGTATATCGCCCGCACCCGCTCGGAGGCGATGGAGGATTCCGGTGCCGATTTTTGAATTCCTCTGCAGAGGTTGTCGCGGCCAGTTCAAGACACTGCGCCGGTCTGACCAGCTTGCGGAAGTTGTGTGTCCCGAATGTGGCGACGCACGAGTTTCACGTCTGCTCTCGGTTACGGCGCAGACACGGACGGAGGCGCAATCGCCAGAGATGATGGCGTGTGGACGTCCGATGGGAAGCTGCGGCATGGGCGACGGTGGATGCTGCCAGATAACGAGATAGGAGAACGAGATTGACGAACGAATTCGGAAACCCGGATGTTGCCGGTTCGAGCCCTGGGATTGTGGGCGATCACGAGCTGGTTTTTCAGGCTACAACTGTGGAGGAGACTGAGGTCGTTCTCGCTACACTGAAAGCGTCCGGAATTGAAGCGCGGCTTTTGCACAACTCGAATCTCCAGATTATGGGCGCCGTTGACAATCTGATCGATACGGAGTGGCGGAACGGAGTCTACGTGCCCGCCGCGGACGCGGCATCTGCACGGGCAATACTCTCCGCCGAGATGCCGACCGTTGAAGAGCTTACAGCGGAGGAAGAGGCCGATCCCCTGACCCTGGAAGAGGCCGAGGCACAAACGAAGAACGCATGACGGAAGAAACGCGACCCCGCTACTACATCACCACTCCTATCTACTATGTCAACGGCCTTCCCCACGTTGGCTCCGCTCTCACAACTATCTCCTGTGACGTGCTCGCGCGGTACCACCGAATGCGCGGCTTTGACACCTGGTTCCTCACCGGCACCGATGAGAACGCAACCAAGGTTCAGGAGGCCGCCGAGAAGGCAGGAGTTCCCACGCAGGCGTTTGTGGATAACCTCGCCTCCGCTTTTCAGGAGTGCTGGCGGGGGCTTCACATCGAGAATGACGATTTCATTCGCACGACGGATCCCCGGCACGTTCGAGCTGTACAGGAGTTCTTCCGGCTCCTGCAGGAGCGTGACTACGTCTATCTCGACACCTATGAGGGCTGGTACAGCGTTAGCGACGAGACTTTCTTCGCCGATAGCGAGGTAGAGAACGGCATCGCGATCGAGAGTGGAAAGCCCGTGGTGCGGACTCAGGAACAGAACTACTTCTTCAGGCTCTCCGCTTTTGGTGACCGCCTGCTGAAGCATATCGAAGAGAACCCTGAGTTCCTGCAGCCTGAGTTCCGCCGCAACGAAGTGATCGGCTTCATTCATGAGGGCCTGCGGGATATGAGTATTAGCCGGCCCTACCGTGGCTGGGGAATTCGGCCGGAGGGCGATCCGAACAACTACATTTACGTCTGGTTCGATGCGCTGATCAACTACCTCGCTGCGTGTGGGTGGCCCGACGATCCGAAGTGGACCGAGCGCTGGCCCGCCGACGTTCACTTTATGGGTAAGGAGATCTTCGTTCGCTTCCATGCGACGCTCTGGCCAGCGATGCTCATGGCGCTCGATATGCCCCTGCCGCGTACGGTCTACGCTCACGGATGGTGGACGGTGCAGGGGGCGAAGGGCGGCAAGACCGGCGCGAGCCTGCCGCATCCCGCGCGCCTCACCGCACTGCTCGCCGCGCGTTCCGGCGCGGACCTGGAGCTGGCCGCGGATGCCCAGCGATACCTGCTCTGCCGCGAGATGAACTATGGCCCGGACACGGAGTTCTCGGTTGAGAACTGCCTTCGCCGCTTCAACACCGATCTGGCGAACGATCTCGGCAATCTGCTGAACCGAACGCTCAATATGGTGAACCGCTACTTCGATGGCGTGGTTCCCGCCCCGGAATCGCAGGACGCGGAAGTGGCTGCGCTCGCGCTGCAGGTGGTCGATGAGTATTCGCGCGCACTGGCGGAGTTCAAGCTGAACACCGCGCTCGAGGTTGCCTCGAAGCTCGTCGCGCGTATGAACAAGTATATCGACGAAAAAGCGCCCTGGGCTCTTGCGAAGAAGGCTGCCGCGGGAGACGCGGCGAGCGGGGAGGCGCTGGCTCTCACCCTCGGAACCTGCCTGGAGGCCATCCGAGTTGTCTCCGTGCTCGTTTCGCCCTACATGCCCGTTGCTGCCGCGGCAATCCGCAGCCAGCTCGGGCTCGGGGATTCGTGCATCGAGCCCGCGTGGATCGAGGCAGAGTGGGGCAGGTGGCCCGCCGGAACACGCGTGAGCGCCCCTGCGCCGCTCTTTCCGCGGATACAGGACCTGACGGTAGACGATGCGACGCGGTTTGCGCTCGGCAGCAGCAGCCCTGCACCGGCTGAGCCTGCCGCCCTGGAGGAGGGAGTAGAGAGAGTGGAGTCCAACGAGAAAACAGGCGCGCCGGCGCCCGGAACACCGATCGCCCCCGCGGCGACGGAGCAGGTTGTCGAGACGATTTCGATCGATGACCTGATGAAGGTCCAGCTTCGGGTTGGCGAGATTCTGGCCGCCGAGCCGGTTCCGAATGCCACCAAGCTGCTTCGGCTTACGGTGCAGATTGGTGACGACGACACGCGCACCATCCTGGCCGGCATCGCGGAGTACTATCAGCCAGAGACGCTGATCGGCAGGCTGGTCGTGGTGGTGGCAAATCTAGCGCCTCGCAAGATGCGCGGAATCGAGTCGCAGGGAATGCTGCTCGCGGCCGACGTCGACGGACGCGCGATTCTGCTGCAGCCCGACTCGGCCGTGCCGAGCGGAGCAAAGGTGCGCTGACTTCAGGTTGAGCGTAAGAGAGAGGGGCTCCGCGATCTCAATGGATCGCGGGGCCCCTCTCTATCTGTGCGGACCGTAGCGGCCCGTCTCACGCATCCGAGGCCGCGGAAGCGCGAGCCTCCTGCCGGTCCAGGAGACGCCGCAGATAGCGCGCGGTATGGCTGGTTGGCGAGGCTGCCACCTGCTCCGGCGTGCCCTCGGCCACAATCGAGCCGCCCCCATCGCCACCCTCGGGTCCCATGTCGATCAGCCAGTCGGCAGTCTTGATAACGTCCAGATTATGCTCGATCACAAGCACCGTATTGCCGGTGGAGACCAGGCGGGAGAGCACTCCAATCAGCTTCTCCACATCTGCAAAGTGGAGGCCGGTTGTCGGCTCGTCGAGTATGTAGAGCGTGCGGCCTGTGGCGCGCTTTGCGAGCTCGGCTGCGAGCTTTACCCGCTGCGCTTCGCCGCCGGAAAGCGTGGTTGCAGGCTGTCCCAGGCGGATGTAGTCGAGTCCAACGTCGTGCAGAGTCTGAAACTTGCGCGCAATCACCGGCATGGCGGAGAAGAACTCTACCGCCTCGGAAACCGTCATGTCCAGAACATCCGCGATGGACTTGCCTTTGTACTTCACTTCCAGGGTCTGGCGGTTGTACCGCTTGCCACTGCAGATTTCACAGGGCACATAGACGTCCGGCAGAAAGTGCATCTCGATTTTCAGGATTCCATCGCCGCGGCAGCTCTCGCATCGCCCGCCCTTCACGTTGAACGAGAAGCGGCCTGGCTGGTACCCGCGCACTTTCGAATCCTGCGTCTTGCTGAAGAGCTCGCGAATCATGTCGAATACGCCCGTATAGGTTGCCGGGTTAGATCGGGGCGTTCGACCGATTGGCGACTGGTCGATATCGAT
>JBBRJW010000237.1:0-5481 GCA_038218705.1 Chthonomonadales bacterium
CAAGGGGATTATCGAGGGCAGCTTCACGCTGGAGACCGCCAAGGCCCTCGCCGACCAGCTGAACGCCGGCGCACTCCCGGTCCCGCTCGACATTCTGGAGACCCGCAAGCTCGAGGCGACCCTCGGCGCGGAGGCCGTCCGGGCTACGACAATCGCTGGCCTGATTGGCCTCGGATTGGTACTGCTCTTTATGGTGGGCTACTACCGCCTGCCTGGACTGCTCGCGGACCTTGCGCTGATCCTCTACACAATCTTCTCGATTGCGCTCTTCAAGCTCTGGCCGATTACGCTCACCCTCCCGGGCATCGCCGGCTTTATCCTCTCAATCGGTATGGCGGTCGACGCCAACATTCTGATCTTCGAGCGCTTGAAGGAGGAGCTTAGAACCGGCAAAACCCTCCGAAATGCTATCGACGTGGGATTCAAGCGCGCCTTCACCGCCATCTTCGACTCGAACGTCTGTACGGTGCTCACCTGCTCGGTCCTCTACTACTTCGGTACTGGCCCCATTCGCGGATTTGCCCTGACGCTCGGTCTCGGCGTACTGGTCAGTATGTTCACTGCTATCACCGTAACGCGAACCTTCCTGTTTGCGCTGGTGGCGATGGGCGGAGCGCAGAACGCCAATGCCTATGGACTGAGCGTTCAGTGGCATCCGAAGCTGAACGTGATGCGCCGCAAGTGGCTCTGGCTCGGTATCTCCGGCCTGATTATCATCCCGGGCCTGATCGCCTGGGGAACCGGCGGCATCAAGAAGTCCATCGACTTCCAGGGCGGCACCGAACTCAACATGCCGTTTGCACAGCGTCACTCTGCGGCGGAAATCCAGAGCGTGCTGACCGGGATAAGCTCGAAGTACCGGGATAGCCGCGTCGTGGTATCGAGCGACGTCGCGTCGCAGTCCGCGTTTATAACGACCCCCAGCCTCACTCCGGCCGAGCGCGAATCGGTCATCACGAGCCTGATGGAGAAGGTTGGCCCGCTGGCGCACAACGCAGGTGTGAACGATGTGGCCTATGCCGACGTGAGCGGAGTGATCAGCAACGAGCTCACCACGGACGCAATCAAGGCGGTGCTAGTTGCTTCTGTGCTGATCGTTCTCTATCTCGCCTTCCGTTTTGCCATCGGCGGGATCAAGGAGGGGCTTAAGTACGGCGCTTGCGCCGTGATCGCGCTCCTGCACGATGTGCTGGTGGTCTGGGGAGCGTTCGCCGTTCTCGGCAAGCTCCTCGGGTGGCAGATCGATAGTCTCTTCGTGACCGCGATGCTTACCGTAATCGGCTTCTCGGTCCACGATACGATTATCATCTTCGACCGGATGCGCGAGAACCTTCAGCATCGCCTGAAGGGTGAGACCTTCAGCGATCTGGCGGACCGCTCGATCGACCAGACGATTGCGCGATCGGTCAACACCTCGCTTACGGTCGTCCTCACGCTGCTGGCGCTGTTCCTCTTCGGTGGCGCGATCATCCATCAGTTCGTGGGCGCGCTCCTGATTGGTATCGTGAGTGGAACGTACTCCTCGATCTTCAACGCAAGCGTCCTGCTAGTGATGTGGAAGAAATTCGACACGGGCCCCGCGTTCGCCGCCACCGGCCCGAGCGGCCAGTCCGGCCTCTCCGGCAAGCCCGCGCGTGTGCTCCCCGGTGATCGGCCGCTCGTGAACGTGCCCAGAGCGACTGCGCCGACACCGGCTCCGCCTACCCCCGGTGGGGAGAGCGAGGCCGATCCCTCCGAGGCGCCTGGCTCGGGAAGCCGGCCTCTGCCCGGCACACGACGGCAGCCTGTCCGCCGCCGTAGGATGTAGTGCATCGGCCAGCCTGCTGGCCCACGGCGCGCAGCGCTCCGCGAACCACCTCATGGTTTGCGGCGGAGCGCTGCGCGCTGCTTTGACAGTGTAGCAAACCGATTTCCAGGAGCGAGCGAGCTGATGCGAACGTCACAGAGGGCAGGCGGAGAAATAGGGCGACTTGTCCTCAAGGTGCTGCTCGTTTCGGCTATCGTATTCGCGTGTTACCGCCTTCGCAATATCATCACTACCCTGCTCGTCGCAGCCATCATCGCATATACGCTCGACCCGCTCGTGGAGTGGCTCCGCTCCCGGAACCTCTTCGTCCGCTCCCATACCGCGCTGATCGCGGCCTTCACTCCCCGTGCAGGTGGAGCAAAGGCACAGCGCGCGCGGGTACGGCTGCACACGCTTCGCACTATCGCCACCCTCTACGTATTTGTCTTTGCCGTACTGGTGGTCTGGCAAGGCGCTCGCCTGGTGCTGACGCCGTTTGTGGAGGAGTTCCGTGGAGTGACCGCTCGTGACCCGATCACGCACAAGAGTCAACTTCAGACCGTGGCAGAAGAGGCCCTCCGCAAGTACGACAGCTCGGAATCGATCCCGGACGTCCTGAAGTCAGACAATCTGCTCAGCCAGCTCGAGCGCTCGCACCTGGGTGAGAGCGCCCAGAAGGTGGTGGGCGACGCGAGCCTCCGGATACTGGAGAGCCTCAAGAACATCGTCGAGATTGTGCTGCTCCCGGTTCTCGCCTTCTACTTCCTGATAGACGGGCGCAAGCTCAAGCACGAGTTTCTCGCATTGGCGCCACGCCGCCACGTCTATGAGGCGAACAGAATGCTGACGGAGTTCAGCCGCATTATGCGCGCGTTCGTCGCCGGCCAGTTTATCCTCTGTCTCATCGCCGGAGGAGTCGTCGGGGCTGGCCTCGCCGCCCTCGGAGTCCGCTACCCGGTCACCATGGGCGTACTGGCGGGCATCACGCGCGCCATCCCGATTATCGGCCCGATCATCGGCGGAATACCGATTATCCTCCTCACATGGGTGAGCAAAGGCGTCGGGACGGCGCTCGCGGTTCTCGGTTTCTTCACGCTGCTCCACCTCCTCGAGTCGAAGTTCGTAATGCCGATGCTCATCGGTGATCGAATGGAGCTCCATCCCGTTGTGATTATCCTGGTTCTGCTTGTCGGAGGAGAAGTAGGAAGCCTGCTGATAAGCGGGCAGCTCGGCGCGCTGCTTGGAATGTTCTTTGCGGCCCCGGTGGCTTCCCTGGTTCGATTGATGATCCGACGGTACTGGCTCCGCCTCCCGCTCCGCCGTGGTGATGGCTCGGGCGGCCGGCCGCTGGAAACTGCAATCCCCGACGCTGTTCAAGAGGCAGCCCCAGCGCCGCCGCAGCCCGAGTCGGCGTCCTAATCAGCACCTCGATTACGAATTTCGACTCCGGTCGATTCAATGATCGAAACCCCTGGAATCGTGCTATAATAGTGGGGGAGCAGGCAGAGAGCGCCTGGCGTGCTTGCATGCGCTTGCCATTTCCTGCTTGCGTAACGCAAAATGCAGGAGTCCTGGCGAGCACGGCGAATCGACTCCAAAGTGGCGGGAACCGGTCATCGATCTTGTGACTCTCTCCACGATTTCAGCCGATCCGGCTGACGATCTTCCAGCCCGAAACCTTTCACCCACGTTCTCTATGGCTCATGGCCTGAGAATTGCCACGCCGTGGCAGCCAGAGGTAATCTGGCAATCGGAGACTTCACCAGTGCGGCAGGCAAAGAACCTGGACCGCTATTATCAACCCAACGCGGACGAGACGCCGACCAGGAGTCGGACAATGGCGCCGCGCTGAGAGGAGTGGATCGTATATGTCTGACGAGATGGTTCAGGAAACGACGGAGACGGTCGTCGCCGCTGATAACGTGGAGGCGCCAGCCGTCTCCCAGAGCGACGTGCAGCCCGAGTCTGCCTTGGTCGCTCCGGCGGCCGCTGCCGAATCGGCTCCGGCTCAGCCTGCCGCAGCGCGAACGGGCGGCGATCATGCCGACGATGAGCTGTACAGTATGGCCAACTATGATCGGTCGCTGCGGCAGCTGCAGGAGGGCGACGTCATCTCCGGCACCGTCATGAGCGTCGATCGCGACGCCGTGCTCGTCGACGTCGGCGCGAAGTCCGAAGGCATTATACGACTCAACGAACTCTCGCGAGACTCCAGCGCGAACCCGGAGGATCTCGTCAAGGTTGGGGACTCCATACGCGTCTTCGTCCTTGAGCCAGAGAACCAGGATGGTAACCCGATTCTCTCCAAGAAGAGGGCGGATTTTGAGCAGGCGTGGGAAAAGGTGCAGCACTCTCTCGATATCGGCGAGACGCTCCATGCCATGGTTACCGACCGGGTTAAGGGCGGGCTTGTCGTAGACCTCGGAATTCGCGGCTTCGTGCCGGCGTCCCATGTAGGCAACGGCAGCCTGAAGACCAACCTCGACAAGTACGTGGGCCAGTCGATCTCACTCAAAGTCATCGAAGTGGACAAGGAGCGCCGCAAGGTGGTCCTCTCCAACAAGCTGGCAGTTCTCGAAGAGCGCGAGGCGAAGAGCCACGAGACCAAGAACTCCCTGGCTCCCGGCCAGACTCGCCATGGTGTCGTGCGGCGCCTTACCAACTACGGCGCATTCATCGATCTTGGCGGGATTGATGGTCTCCTGCACATGTCGGAGATGTCCTGTTCGCGCATCAACGACCCGAAAGTGGTTTTGCGCGAAGGGCAGGAGCTGGACGTCCTCGTTCTCAAGATGGACCTGGAGAACAATCGTGTCTCGCTCGGCCTGCGCCAGATCCTTCCGGATCCCTGGACTGCGATTCCGGATCGCCACAAAGAGGGCGACGAGATCACCGGAAAGGTCACTCGGATTGTGCCCTTCGGCACCTTCGTAGAGGTCGACGGCGGAGTCGAGGGAATCATTCCGCATCCGGAACTTCCACGGAGCCGCGCCGGCAAGCCCGCTGTACCGCTGGTGGCGGGCGAAGAGGTAACCGTCAAGATCCTCTCCATCCGGCCCGAAGAGCGAAAGATGACCCTCTCGATGCGCGCCCTGCAGGCTCCCGAGGATCGGGATGCGCCTGCGCCGCGCGAAGCCGGCGAAGCCGCCGCGCGACCGCCAAAACGTGGCCGCGTCGAGCGCGACGATCGCGAAGAGTACGGTCGCTTTACGCCGGGCCGTCAGGAGGAGCCACGCTTCAACCAGGTTGGAGAAGCGTTCGCTGCCGCAAAGCGAACCGAACGGACCAAGCGGGACCGCCGGCCTTCGCCAGAGGACGAGATTGACGAGTTTGAGGGCCTTGAGGAAGAGGTCGAGACGGAGAATACTCACACGGAAGAACCCACTGGTGAGACCGATGGTGAGACCGAGGCCTGATCCTGCAATCCACACGCTCACGGGGCGGGAGGCATCGCACGTTGTGCGCCGCCTCCCGCCCCACTTTTTTGCGCAACTCAGAGGAGCCCTAGTATGCTCGCGGTTGGCGTAACGGGCGGAATCGCGACGGGCAAATCGACAGTCGCCCGACTGCTGGCGGAACGGGGCGCAGTCACGTTCAGCGCGGATCAGGCCGGCCGCGCGCTGCTGGAGCCGCGCGGACCGCTCCTCCTATCGATTGCCCGCCAGTTTGGCCCGGCCGCTATCCAGGCAGACGGA
>JBBRJW010000238.1:0-5469 GCA_038218705.1 Chthonomonadales bacterium
ATTCCGAAGGTGGTCGGGCAGGTGCTCCTCATCGGAAGCGAGGAGCTGCAGGAATCGCCCTTCGATGCTATCCGACCGCTCCCGCAATCTCCGAAATGCCGTCCCCAGGGAGGTACTTTCATCGTGTGCGGGATGCATTGCAAAGAGCGAGGCGATCAGAAAGAACCACTTCTCCTCGGACTGAACAGAAGTGTTCCTTTTGCTGTCGGTGTCGTCGGGCGGGAGGAACGGCACGACGTGCTTTACCGCACGCAGCGGATCGCGCAATCCCTGCCGGAGCTCTGCGAGCGCCGCCCGTGACCCGGGTTTTTCCCGGGTGCGCGCGATCTCGCAGAGGTAGTCGATGAGCTTCCTGGCTCGCCCTTCGCGCCGTTTCCACGCCTGCTCGCGGTCTTCTCTCACAGATGGAATCACTTCTTAGCTCCTTTCTTCCTGGCCTTGGCCCTTGCCAAGGCGGCTGCAACCTCGTCCCGATCCACCAGGAAGTTGAACGAGGTTTTCGCCGTGGCCCGAATGGCGCGGGCGCTCTCGCCCAACTGGCTACAGGCCTCTTCCATTGCTCTCCTGGCTTCCGTTTTTACGGCCTGCCGCCATGCCTTGAGCGCTCCTTCACGGTCTTTGGGCAGCGCAGCAACAAAGTGCTCGAAAGGGGGCTCCAATCGGGGCCAATAGGCGCGACGCGGATCGACCGCTTCGATCAATGACCGGACGTCGTCAGCACTCGGGTTATCAAACGGCGGCAGGAACGCTTTTCCTACCAGATACATGCGCCTGCCCATCTCGCTCGCCACGCCTTCGGCCTCTTCAAGAGCTCGAGATGTAATCGCCTGCAGCTCCTTATCCGCCAGAATCGCGGCCGGCAGCGTAAGCCGATCATGGCGCACCATACTGATGCTCGCCTGATTGGTGACGAGGCCGGCCACATTGAGGGCGAAGCGTCGCTCGGGATCGAGAAGCTTTTGGCGAACCAGTTGCGCGGTGTGCTCAAATACCGGCGTTCCTTCCATCGTTTTTGCGTCCAGCGCCATCATAGTGTCGAGCTGCCGCCATGTAGCCTTGTTGGGGTTGAGGCGCAGAAATGTAGTGCCCTTCTTCGCGTCAGCCGTATAATAGACCGCCATAGGATCGCGCGACGCTATCATGTCCTTGTCGCCCCGCCGTCCCTGTGTGAAGAGCATCTCCTTCACGGAAGCGTTAACACTTGGTTCTTTGTCTTGCGGCAACTCCAGCGGATCTCCGTCATCCGCAGGGGGATTAAGAAGAATCATTCGGCTCTGCCAGGTGAAGCGGTCGATTCGGCCCCGCGAGGGCGCATCGAGCAGAGCGAGCGGATCTGCCTGCTCCCACGCCGGCAGATCGTCCGGCGGCGCCTGATAGGGCGTAAGGTTCAGCGCGAGCGTCTCAAACAGGTTGTGGCCAGATAGCCAGACCGAGAGACCTCGCGCCACAGGCCCATCCTCGAAATTGGGCCGGGTTAGCGCATTTCCGCTCACGATCGGGTTCGCTGAATTGCCGCCCCCCAGTGCAAATGACTGTATCTCGACCAGAAATCGCGCTGCGGTAGCCGGGTCCATCTCGGACATTTGACGGGCCTGCATCCAGGCATACAGTCGCTCCTGCTGTCCAGTACTCAGTTCGCTGGCGAGCTTCGAGGCTGGAGTGCGTTTCGCGATATTCAGTCCGGCAATCTGATAGAATGGCCGTTCGCCAAACAGCTCGAACCGCTCACGTAGGGGAGTCAGATAGCATTCGATCCTGTCCATCGGAAACTGCCCGGCTTTCCAAAGGCTCTTGTACTCACCGAAGTTTGCGCCGAGGCCGCTGCGATAGAGAATTGCCAGCAGCAATCGAATGATGGCGACAGTTCCTGAGGAGGAATCACATTCGATATCCCCGAGTCTGTGGGCTTGGCGAAGCAGATCGTCAATCCCCACAAGAATGGGCGGACCCTTGCCTGGCCCCGGCGCAACCGGGATCCAGGTATCGGTCAATAAGTTGAATCGACTCAAATCTTGCTCCTTTCAGTATTGTCCGGGCCCCGTTTGCCGCCCCGGATGGTCGTGCGTCCACTGGGCGTCCCAGCCGGGCCACGGTGACGACGTGCGAGGCGGTCTATCGTCGCGGGGTTGACCGGTCCCGCAAAACCATGATCCCTGAGCCTGGCAACGACAAGCTCAAAAACTACCGCAGCACCCGCCGTAGGTCGTTCCCGCACGATCTTACGGACCACCGATGTGATGGATACCTTCTCCATGGACTGAGCCTTCCTTGCAAGTTCCGAGACGCAACAGGACAGTGCTATCCTACTGTGGCATGGCAGGTCTGTCAATCCCCGGCGCACAATTAGTGTCCGGACAAAGGCCCGAACATCCACGTGGGAACGCGTAGCGAGCGCAGCAGGTAATATAGTGCCGTCCCCAGGACGTGGGGGTGTACCGACGCAACAGGAGCCAGGTGACTGGCAACTGCTTAATTCCCCACAGCAGTGGGGGTGCCATGCGCGCTGCTACTTGTCTACGCTCTCGTCGACAAGACCCCGCTCGCGGCTGATGGTCAGGCGAACGCCTGGCAAGTCTGTGCAGACTCCGTGATCGAATTGGAGCCGCCGGTGGAAGCGGATTGGCGCGATTTTGCTCCAGGGGGTCTCACAGTTCATCAGAAGACCGAAAAGCTTCCGGCTGCTGACCGAGAGCGCCCACTCGAGCTGGCGTCTGAGCCATGCGGCATCAGGATTACGCTTAACCTGTACATGCCCCATGGCTCTTCCATCGCTATCCGTACCGCAGAGGACAACCGGTACGCCCGGCCGGCCGGTGCGCGTTGCCGCTCGCACGGTTGCGTGCACCGCCGGGTCATCGCTATCCCTTACCCGCATCGTCGTGCCAGAGCCGTCCATCTCTTGATTCAAGATCGCGCCCATCTCATCCGGCTGCATTGTCTCAGCTGCTTTGTGGATCGTCACAGCTTCTGCCTTCCGGGTCTCCAGTTCCGAATCGCGTTTGCTGCGCTGATCTGCTTCGGCGAGCGCATTTGCCCAGGCAGGGGCGGTCACCGCGGCTGCCCCCGCCCCGTAGACCTCCTCCACCAGAGACTCGATGCAGTCGGGCACTCGCAACTCGCCTGCGATGAGCGTTCGTGCCGTACGCAGCAGGACAGCCTCGTCGTAGATGTCCGTGCAGCCCTTCGGGAAGTCCGGCAAACCATCGGCACGCTTCCCACAGAGCACCACGAGCCTCGCTCGAGCAACCGGCCGGGCATTGCGCTCGTGCCTCCAGAGGCGCCCGCTGCGCTGCAGCAGCAGGTCGATGGGCGCGATGTCCGAGGCCATCCAGTCGAAGTCGAGGTCCAGTGACTGTTCGATGACTTGCGTCGCAATTAGCAGTGATTTCGTTGGCCGCTTGTCGATCCCTTCCGTCACAGGTTTGCCAAACTGGCTGAGTGCGGCCTGTTCCGCGTCCTTTCGCCAGATAGCAGGAGTGCGGGCATGGAAAAGTGATACGGACCAGCCATCCTTCGCAAGCTCCGGACCCAGGGAATCATAGGCCTCCACGGCCCTTGCCACGGTATTGCAGATAATGGCCGCGCATCCGCCATCCGGAAGGTCTGTGCGAATTCGCTCTGCCAGAAGCGTAAGGTCGTTAGGCGCGTAGACAACTTCAAGCGGCTTCGCAGGCTGCTTCGAAGGAACGTGCTTGGCCTCCGCTCCTCCATCCGTGAGGAAGCTCACGCGCGGATAGAGAACCTCAGGCACTTCCGTGCTGCCCCACGCTGAAAAGAGCGCCCGCCGCCGCTCACGCGGCAGAGTTGCCGACAGCATCACCGCCCTGCACCCAAGAATCTTCAGCCAGCCAAGGAGGTTATCGAGCAGCACGCCCATATAGACATCGTAGGCGTGAACCTCGTCAAAGACAACGATCTTGCCGGCCAGACCAAACAGACGTACGAACCAGTGCGATGTCTGAAGACTGCCGAGCAGAGCCTGATCGATAGTGCCTACTCCGAATGGAGCAAGGAGTGCCTGCTTCTTTGGCACAAACCAGCTCTCCGCCACCAGAGCTCCTTCGATATCCTCAGGCTTTGCCCCGTTTGCCGCCATCTGGAGCTCCTCGTAGAGATCTGAGAGGAGCGAGCCACCGTGAACCAGATGAAGGTTGAGCCGGCCTGAATGTGCCCGCTTCGTGAAGTAGCCATTATGGATGCGACCAAAGAGCGCATTTCCGGTTGCCTGTGTGGGCATTGCAATATAGAAGCCGTGCGCTAGTCCGGCTGTCAGCGCCCGGTCGATGGCGAAGACGGCGGCTTCGGTCTTGCCCTCGCCCATGGCCGCCTCGACAATCATCAGGTAGGGCTCCGTGGTGCTTGAGACGAGCTCCACGACAGCCTTCTGCATACAATTTGGTTTGAATGGTCCCTTCTTGGGATCGGAGAAGATCTCGCCGAAATCCGCCGGGGGTGCAAACTCCGGCCGATCGTTCCACCCGAAGGCTTGCATCGCGGCGCCTGCCCGCTCCCTGGAAACCGTAGAGTATTCCCTGATGGTCACGCTCCCGGTTGGCGGAAAATACGTCTCGGACGAACCGATCCAGTCGGCTACGCTGATGAACCCGGCCAGCAGGGGGATGAGGGCAGGATGGATAAGAGGACCGGGCAGCGTAACGATTGTGCTGCCTGGATAGAGTGCGTTGCATACCTCGTGCAACAGACCCGTGCGCGCTTCTTCCCAGATTCCCTTCCCGCACGTGCAAGGGTTGTCTGCATCCAGCAGCCTGGATTGGGAAGCAACCGTTCCGTGGTGGCCCCCCGTGATCTGGCTGAGGAGGTCACGAACGTCAAATTCGTCGGAAGTCCATCCAGCTTTGCCGTTCTCGGCCAAACTCCCCAACAGCGCCGCAGTAACGGTGGCGTGAGGCTTCTCGCTCTTGCTCTCGATCGAGTATCCCGCATCCTCAGCCCGTCTCTTAAGTTCTGGAACGGCTTCCTTTAGCTGGAACGCGGAAGCCTTCCCAAGATCGTGCTGAGCAGCGAGAAGGACCGCCACTTGTTCAGCGGAAGCCAATTCGGTAGGCGCAAAGCCGAGCGCCCTGGCTAGCTGCTTCCTGAGGCCGTCGCTCAGCGCGCTGCGCCAGAGAAGCTGCGCGCAGTTCCCAACATCCAGCAGGTGGAAGAGCAGCGGATGGTAGTTGCTGGGGCTGGATCGATCAGATTTGCCCCATAATGCCAGAAGCTGGCTTTCGGTCAGTTCGCCCATGTTGCTCCCTTTCCCCTGGAACGTTGCTCACAAAGCGCGTTTAACCATCCACCCGCCGTATTACTCCGTTCGTCCCCTCAAAATCGGAAGGAATGCAAAAATAATCTTCATCTGTGTGGCCGCTTTCGGCGCTTAGCCCCCGCTCGCTCGCCTCGATTCATTACTCCCACCAGTCGGCCAAAACCGGAACGGGCCGCGCAAAATGGTCTGGACCTGCGCCC
>JBBRJW010000239.1:0-5456 GCA_038218705.1 Chthonomonadales bacterium
GCTCTTCAGCAACCTGATCGTTTCACGGAGCGGCTTCGCGCTGCCGCTGCATACGCCTCTCACCGTCTGTGCACTGGTCTCCGGAGCAGCGCTGCTCTGGACCCCATCGGAGACCAACGGTCTGTCACTCCTGGCAGTTCAGGGGGCAGGGGGCCTGGGCGTGCTCATTCTGGCGCTCACGCATTTCGCCCTGGAGCCGGGGGCTCTCGTCGGCCTGCTGGGAGGAGTACTGCTGGTGGCAGGCGCCCTCGGCCGATACCAGTCTTCTGCGCCAGGTGGAGCGGCTCGCTAGTGGCATAGGCGCGGGTGCTCCGATACCGGGCGCACCAGAAGCGTTGAGCCAGTAGGAATGGCCCCGGCCGAGATCCAGGGGCGCTTTGGAATTGCAAAACAACGAATAGGGACGGCCGCGCCAGAGGGCGGAACCAGCGCGAAGCCGAAACGGGGGTCTCTCTATGAAAGCAGTCATCATGGCGGGCGGTGAAGGCACTCGGCTTCGCCCTCTCACCTCACAGCGGCCGAAGCCACTCACTCCCGCGCTTAACGTTCCGATCATGGAGCACATCCTGCTGCTCCTGAAGCACCACGGGATCACCGAGATCATTGTTACGCTCCACTACCTGGCCGATGAGATAGAAGGCTATTTCAGCGACGGCTCGGAGTGGGGCGTAAATCTTATCTACACCGTGGAAGATACGCCCCTCGGCACAGCGGGCAGCGTGAAGCAGGCAGAAGAGTACCTTCGCGACGACTCCTTCCTGATTATCAGCGGAGATGCGCTCACCGACATCGACATCGACCGTGCGGTGAAGTTCCACAAGGATAAGCAGAGCCTCGCCACGATCGTTCTCTCGCATGTGGCGAACCCGCTGGAGTTCGGGGTTGTGATCACCGATGACGAAGGGCGCATCCGCCGGTTCCTCGAGAAGCCGAGCTGGGGCGAGGTCTTCTCGGATACTGTCAACACCGGCATGTACATTCTGGAGCCGGCCGTCTTCGACTACATGGAGCTGGGAAAGAGCTACGACTGGAGCCAGGACATCTTTCCGCAGATTCTGGCCGAGCAGAAGCCGCTTTTCGGCTACGTAATGAACGACTACTGGTGCGACATCGGCAACCTTCAGCAGTACCGCGAAGCACAGTACACCGTGATGGATCAGCAGACCCGCGTGCTGATCGGCAGCCCTAGCGACAGCCGCGGAAACGGAGTCTGGATCGGCGAGGGCACCGAGATCGATATCACGGCCCAGATCCATCCTCCGGTAATGATCGGCCGCAACTGCAAGGTCAAGGCAGAGGCGGTGATCGGTCCCTATACCGTCATTGGCGACAATGCCATTATCGAAGAGAAGGCCGTTATCCATCGCAGCGTGCTGTGGGATAGCGTCTATGTCGGGGTTGAATCCCGCCTCTCCGCCTGCACGGTCGGCTCGCACGTCACCATCAACGCCAACTGCACCATTCAGGAGGGCGTTGTAATCGGTGATCGGTGCCGTATTGAGAACGACTCCACGATCCGAACGCAGATCAAGCTCTGGCCAGACAAGATCATCGAGGCCGGCAGCACGGTTACGATGAGCCTCATCTGGGGCCAGAAGTGGGCGGGATCGCTCTTCCGCAACCAGGGCGTCATGGGCATCGCGAACATCGAGCTCACGCCAGATCTCGCCTGCAAGCTCGGCGCATCATTCGGCGGCTATCTTAAGCGCGGGGCGACGGTGGTAACCAGCCGGGATTCTGGGGCAGTAGCGCGCATGATGAAGCGCGCCATGATCTCAGGGCTGCTCTCGGTTGGCGTCAATGTGCTGGACATGCGCTCGATGCCGCTCCCGATCTCTCGCCACGCTATCCTCGGGTCGCAGGCGGGCGGAGGCGTCCATATTCGGCTCTCCCCGGATAATCCGCGCATGGCGCTCATCGAGTTCTTCGATGACCAGGGCGTGTATCTCTCGAAGAACGCCGAGCGGAAGATGGAGACCATCTTCTTCCGCGAGGACTTCCGGCGAGTGGACGCCGAGCAGGTCGGCCAGCTCGAATTCGCCGGCCGCGCGATCGAACAGTACACCGACACCTTCAACCACGCCATCGAGATCGACCGCGTCCGCAAGAAGCCGCTCAAGGTTATCGCCGATTTCGCCTTCGGCCGCCTCGCCTCCATCTATCCGCAGATGCTCGGCAAGATGGGCATCGACCTGATCGCGCTGAACGCCTACCCGGACGTCTCCAAGACACCCAAGACCCCGGAAGATCGTTCCGCACTTCTGCCCAACCTCATGCAGATTGTGCAGACGCTGAAGGCGGACATTGGAGTGCTCTTCGAAGCGGATGGCGAGCGGATGACGCTGGTCGACGAGAACGGACAACTCATCGAGGGCTCCAAGTTGCTCGCCATGATGGCCGTGCTGGTCGCCAGGACGCGAGAAGGGGCGCGCATTGCCGTGCCCGTCACCGCACCGCGCATGATTGAATCGCTCGTTGCGCTGCACGGTGGCTCCGTTGTGCGCACCAAGACCAACATCCGGGACTTGATGGACTCCTGCTCCACCAAGAACGAGAACCGCGTGGACTTTGCGGGAGACGACGGAGGTGGCTTCATCTTCGCGGAATTCCAGCCCACCTTCGACGCGATGTTCGCGTTCGGCAAGCTGCTGGAGATGCTCGCGGTCACCGACCTCAGCGCTTCGGAGCTCGCGGATGAGCTTCCGGAAGCGCATGTCGCGCGCGCCACGGTTCGCTGTCCCTGGGAGGTGAAAGGGCGCGTAATGCGCGTACTCACCAAGGAGGCGACCAATCTCGGGACGGATCAGCGCGTTGAGCTGATCGACGGCATCAAGTTCTTCCAGGGCGAGGACTGGGCGCTGGTGCTGCCGGATGCCTCGGAGCCGTTCTTCCACATCTATGCCGAGGCGAGCTCGGCCGAGGACGCGAACACACTGCTCTGTGGGTACGTTAATCGTATCGAAAGCCTGAGGGGCTAACCGTTCCACACTTCAATGCGAGGCAGTGGCCGCTCTCCACCCGGGAAGCGGCCACCGCACTCGTTCCATCCGGCGGCATCAGGATAGGAGCTACGGCTCCCTATCCTCACCCATGTCGACGATTCCTGTGAATGAGCGGCCCGCGTCCTCGTCTGCGGGAATGGCCTCCCGCGGAGGAGTCGGGCGGTCGTAGTCGCTCAGCTCCACGTCCGGCGCATTGATTGTGCGCGCCACACCAGACCCTCGCCGGCTCTCCGGGTGCCGCGTGCCCACGGCTGTAGAAGCGCCGTTGGGATCAACTGTCATTGTCTCCGCGCGGCTCGCATCTGACACGGGCCCCACTTCCTGGTCTCCATTCATGGGCGTTACGCTCCTCACTCGCCGGGATCCGGCCGTGCGTTTCCCTCATCTATCGGCGAAGGGCTGTCAAAGTTCCTGCGGGCTCGGAGCGGAGCCGGGATTCCAGGAATGCCGCGTTCGGCGCGCAACGCTTGCCGCCGGCTTGCAGAGGAACGCGCTCTGCTCGCGGGGAACTTACGCCCAATGCCGGGCGCGAAGGAGTTGGCCAGATGAGACGCATATGGGTTTTTCTGTTTCTGCTGATCGGGGTCGCGGGGAGGGGGAATGCCATGCAGGCTCAGGATGATTTCAAGCTGGTTCCCGCTCAGCTTTTTCAAGCGCGCGGCGGACTGCCGAATACGTTTGCAAAGCTCAAGTCCGGCAAGCCGGTTACCGTGGCCTATTTCGGTGGTTCCATCACGGCGATGGAGGGCTGGCGAACCATGACCTTCCAGTGGTTCCAGAAGACCTGGCCGAAGACTGCCTTCACACAGATCGACGCAACAATCGGGGGCACGGGGTCCGACCTGGGCGTCTTCCGAATGCAGCAGGATGTTCTGGCGCATAAGCCGGACCTGATCTTCGTGGAATTCGCGGTGAACGACGGCGGTGCGGACCCTGCGTCCATCTATCGGGGCATGGAGGGCATTGTTCGGCAGGCATGGAAGGCGGATCCACGCACGGATATCTGCTTCGTCTACACCTTCGCAAACGGGCAGCAGAATGATCTCGACAAGGGCCTGTTTCCCCGCGCCTCCTCCGCCGATGACCGCCTGGCCGACTACTATGGCATCCCTTCGGTCAGCGTAGCGATGAAGACCGCCGAGCTTGCGCGCGCCGGAAAGCTCAACTTCACCCCGCAGAAGGATGCAGCCGGCAAGGAGATCGCAGCCCCGGAGGGCGTTATTCTCTTCTCGCACGATGGGGTCCACCCGGATCGGGGCGGCCATGAGGTCTACACGCAGGTGGTGACCGATGCGCTCAAGCAGATGGAGCCTAACGCTCGCAGCAAAGCCCACAAGCTGCCGAAGCCGATGCAGGCCGACAACTGGGAGCAGGCCAAGCTTGTTCCGCTGGAGCCCTCCATACTGAGTGCCGGCTGGGTCCATATCGATACCGCAAGCGGGCTCGGACAGGCTTTTCACAATCGGATGCCAGCCATGTGGGAGGCCCGCAAACCGGGCGAGACTCTTACCTTCCGGTTCAAGGGCACGGCAGTCAAGCTCTACGACATCATCGGGCCCGACGGTGGAATGGCTCTCATCACAGTCGATGGAAAAGCCCGCACCCCGCAGGCGCTTTTCGACTCCTACTGTAGCTACCATCGCCTCGCGACACTCTGGATCGATGGGAACCTCCCGGATGCAATCCACACCGTAAAGGTCGAGGTCTCCCCAGAGCAGCCAGACCGTCACTCGGTAACCGATATCGAGAGTAAGAAGCCCGGCTTCGACCCGGCGCGATACAACGGAACGGTCCTTCGTTTCGGCGGTATCATGATTCTCGGCGACCTGGTTCCGTAAACAGGAAGCGCGTCCCGATCGTAGAACCGGCTGTAAGAATCTGATGAACGGAGAGTTGAAGATACACCCATGAACAAGACACTGACTGGCCGGGCCCCGGCCATTGAATGCGACGGATGCGCGAGCGCGATCAAACGCTCGCTCGGCCGACTGGCAGGCGTCGAGAGTGTGCATGTAAACGTGGCCACCCAGGGCGTGACCGTGCGCTACGACGATGCGCAGACGACCCCACTGGCGATTACGGACGTACTGGAGCATGCTGGATTCCCCCTGGAGGCAGCCGCATGAAGCCTCCCGCGCCAGCTGTGTGCGCTCTCCTCTCCCTGGGCGGAGGGCTCGTCCTGGCGCTGGCCTTTGCGTTGGGCCGTGGCGCAGTCGCCTCACCGCTCCTCGGTCTCGGAAGCGCGGCGCTCCACTTGTTGGGCGCGGTGCTCCTACTCTCCGGCATACTGGCGCTGCTCATGCCTTGGCGTAAGGCCTTCTGGCGCGATGGGGCGGGCATCGCCTCCTGGTTCCTCGGCTGGATGCTGCGCATCGGGCTTGTGCTATTCGGCGTGCTCGTGCTCTGGCGCGGGGCGAGCGACGTAAACAGTGTTCGGCGGCTCCTCTCCGAGGG
>JBBRJW010000240.1:0-5454 GCA_038218705.1 Chthonomonadales bacterium
GGTCGCCATCGATGGAGTACCCGTTACAGACTATGCGCCAGGGGCACTCCTGGGCCAGGTTGGCCTGGTGTTCCAGGACAGCATTCTCTTCAATACGACGCTGCGCGAGAACATCGGCTTTGGAGCGGTCACGGAACAGGCGGCGCTCGTCCGGGCCGTTACGTCCGCCGCACTCGCCGATCTGGTGACGGGCCTGGAGACCGGGCTCGACACCCCCGTGAGCGAGCGCGGCACACGGCTCTCCGGCGGTCAGAAGCAGCGTCTGATGCTCGCCCGCGCGCTGGCGCCCAACCCGGCGCTTCTGCTTCTGGACGACTTCACGGCCCGGGTCGACCGTGCAACCGAGAGCGCCATTCTGACGGCTCTCAGGAAGAACTATCCCAACACAACGCTGGTATCGATCACTCAGAAGATCGAGCCGGTTGTAGACTACGATCAAATTCTGCTGGTGATGGAGGGTGAGTTGCTGGCTTCGGGAACCCACGCGGAGCTGCTGGAGAGATCGCTCGAGTACCGGACCATCTACGCATCTCAACAGAGCTCGGAGGCCGCATGACCGCTTCCCCTTACCGTCTCGATCCGCCAAGTGGCGACCAGCGGGAGATCAAACTCCCGCTGCGCGAGGTGTGGGCGCGCTTTCGCCCCTATCTGCGCGGCCAGGAGCGAACGGTCAGCTTTGCCTTCATCGCGATCGTGCTCAGCACCGTCGCCACGATCGCAACGCCGTACATCATTGCGCGCTCGATCGACCGCTATATCCTTCACCGGGACATCGCCGGGCTGCGCGACAGCGCGCTGCTCCTGCTGCTGCTCTACGGCGCATCGCTGTTCACCACCTACTTCCAGGCAAACCTTACCGGCACCATCGCTCAGCAGACTCTCTTTCGAGTGCGCGGAGCGGTCTTCTCGAGATTGCAGGAGCTTCCGCTCGCCTTCTTCCACCAGAACCGCACTGGCGACCTGATTTCGAGAATCAATAACGACACGGAGAAGGTGAATACATTCCTTGCGCAGGGGCTGGGACGGTTCTTCGGAAACCTGTTCACGATGGTGGGCGTGGCGATCTTCATCTTCACGCTCAACGTTCGCCTCTCCATCGCGCTTGTGGCCTCGGTGAGCGTGATTGTACTCGCCACGCTGCTTCTCACGGCGTGGTCGCGCCGTCTGCAGCGCCGCGCGCTCACGACGCTCGGCCTCTACACGGCGGAAGTGCAGGAGAACCTTAACAACTTCAAGCTGATCGTGGCGTTCGATCAGCGGGACTACTTTGTCCGCAATCTCGCTGCCCGCAACGAGGCGAACTTCCGGGATGCCGTTCGCGGGTCGTTAAGCGGCCAGGTGTTCCGGCCCATCTACTCCATGGCCGGCAGTCTCTCCCAGCTTATCGTGCTTCTGGTCGGCCTCGGCATGGTGCAGAGTCAGGCCATCACGATCGGACTCCTGATAGGCTTCCTGAGCTACACCCAGCAGTTCTACCAGCCTCTGCATCAGATTGGCGCGGTCTGGGGAGACATGCAGAGCGCCCTCGCAGGATGGGCGCGGCTCAGTGACCTGCTCCGTCTCGAGTCTGACCTGCCCATACTGCCGGCGTCCTCGGCCGCCTCGCCACCCGATGCGCCCGTGGTGGAGCTGATCAACGTCGATTTCGGGTACGACCCGGGGCAGCCGGTTCTGCGTGGCGTAAATCTCGCGTTCGGCCGCGGCCGCACCTATGCGCTTGTGGGTCCCACCGGTGGCGGTAAGTCCACGACGGCGGCGCTGATGGCTCGCCTCTACGACCCGACCGCAGGCGAAGTGCGCATCGAGGGCCGGGACATTCGCACCTACTCGCTGGCCGATCGGGCGGCGCGGATCGGCTTCATTCTGCAGGAGCCCTTTCTCTTTACCGGCACCGTAGGCGAGAACCTCCGGTATGGAAATACCGACCTGCAGTCGGTAGACGACGCCGGCCTGGAGCAGATCCTGCGTGACGACGGGCTCGACATTCTGCTGACGCGGTTTGACGAGGGGCTTTCAACGCCTGTGAGCGATGGCTCGGAGAACATCAGCCTTGGACAGAAGCAGATCATCAGCTTCGTCCGCGCCATCCTCCGCAAACCAGCACTGCTGATCCTGGATGAAGCCACGGCGAACATCGACACAGTTACGGAGCGGCTGCTGGAGCATGTTATCGACAACCTCGCCCCGGAGACCACCCGGGTCATCATAGCCCACCGGCTCAACACCATCGAGCGAGCCGACGAAATACTCTTTATCAACGAGGGGCGCGTACAGCCAGCACTCTCATTCGACGATGCGCTCCACCTGCTGGAGAGCTCCCGCCGCAGCAGCTAGGCTGCCGCATTTGCCGACGACACCTGGCACCATTGCTGTTATCAAGCGTACGCTACTCTCGTAGTATAATAGTATCGTATGCTCGTATGACACGTTTTCCGGTCAACGACCGTGCATCTCTGGCACACGCGACCAACGAAGCCTTGTTTACTTCGGCTCGTGGCATCGGAAGTGTCCGGTAACTGGAGGCAACTATGAAACCAGTGTCAAAAGCTGAGTTGGAGCAACAGATCAGGAAGGCGTTTCCACAGGCAACTCCGATTATCCAAGATGAACGCGGTCGGCTCAACGGGGTAATTGTATGGCAAGGTTTCCAAGACATGCCGGCTCGCGAACGCAATCAGCAAGTGACGGAGCTCGTGCGCAACCCGTTCAAGATCGGGGCGATCAACGTCGGGCTTCTGGTGCCTCTCGCGCCGGGTGAGCACCTTTAGGTGCCAGGCGTGGGCGATCTCCGCTCTATCATCACAGGCGCATTGCCGCCTGCATCCGACGCTCCGCCAGCCAACGCTGGCCAGGTGGCGCACTACACGCGGATGTCAGCGCTCCCCCACATGTTAAGGCATTCCGATTCGTCATTGCAGGCTGGCTGGTCGTCCGCATGGGCAACTCCGATTCAGTTTCTTAACGATCGCGAGGAGTTCTTCCTGGGGCTGCGCGTTCTGGCGGAGGAAGCCAGCAAAATGCCGGTCGACCAGACTGTTCAGGCAGCGCTTGAATTGCTTAAGACCACGGGAGGGGCGCTAAGCTACGATGCGTTTCAGGTTAGCTTCAGCGGGGTACACGATGAGCTGGGCCAGTGGCGCGCTTACGGCGCGAATGGATTCGGCTGTTGCATCGTAACGGATATCGATTCGATTGTCCAATTGGCGGGTGAACGTAACTGTGTGTCCGGCTGGGTTATCTATCGGGCGGATCAGCATCAGGCATTTGCCCACAGCGTGCTCGAAAGACTCGCTGGCTTGCCGGACGCCGGCTTGCCGGACGCCAGCTTGCGGGGTACCGTGAGGGCAGTGGCGGTGAAGTTGGCGGCTGTGACACAAACGTTGGTCGCCGCCGCCGGATTCATGAAGAACGAGGGCTTTAAGGCGGAGCGTGAGTACCGCTTCATTGAATTCCCTCCGCGTGATCGCGTGGAATTCAGAGAGGTAGGCGACCGGATCGTGCCCTTCACGGACATACTAGTAGGTCGGTCAGTCCTCCATGTCCATAGGCTGGTAATCGGGCCATCATGGAAGTTGATGCGCCTGACAGACGCAGAGCAGGTGCTCGATCACATTATGCAGAGCGTGAATCGCCTCACGGAGCGGTGTGGCTTGGCTCCTGTCGACATCGACTTCAGCCGCATCCCCTACGATCCCCGGTAGCACCAGGGGGCACCCCGCATCGGGAGGATTCCATGCGCGTTGCTTCCTTTTTCATGCTCCTCGCATTGCTTTGCATGACCGGCGTGTCGGCCCAGTCGCTGACTGCCGGGACGCCAAAGCTCTTCCTCATCGGCGACTCCACCGTCAACAACCATACGAAGGGACAGGTGGGCTGGGGCGACGCGCTGCAGGCGCACTTCGACGCGGCGCGCATCACCGTGGTCAACCGGGCGCGCGGTGGGAGATCGAGCCGCAGCTTCCGTACCGAGGGGCTCTGGGCGAAGGCGCTCGCCGAAATGCGGTCGGGCGACTACCTGCTGATGCAGTTCGGCCATAACGACGGCGGCGGACTCTCAAACCCGCGAACCGGCAACAGGGCCTCGGTGAAGGGTGACGGGGACGAGACCCAGGAGTGGATCGATCCGGCGACCGGAGCGAAGGAGACGGTTCACACCTACGGCTGGTACCTCCGGTCCTATCTTACCGAGGCGAAAGCGAAAGGGGTAACCGCGATTGTGCTCTCGCCAGTGCCACGGAAGATCTGGACGGCACACCACAAAGTGGCGCGTGCCTCCGCCGACTACGGCCTCTGGGCGCGTGACGCGGCGAGGAGGGCTGGCGCGCCCTTTATCGACCTGAATGACCTGGTGGCCCGCCGCTACGAAGCCATGGGCCAGACTGCCGTCGAGCCACTGTTCGCGGACGAGCACACGCATACCACGGCCGCTGGCGCAGATCTGAATGCGGAGTGCGTTTGCGAAGGCATTGCCGCGCTGAAGGGCTGCGCGCTGGGGGGTGATCTGCTGCCCCGCAGACCGGCGGTGGGTCGATAGCCCCGCGGCCTTCGGCAGTCGTCCGTGGTAGAATAGTCGCATGAAGTCACTTCCCGATCTTTTTCGCAACAACCGCGCCTGGGCACGGCGGATCAAGTCCGAGACACCCGGGTTCTTCGAGCAGCTCGCCCGGCAGCAAGCGCCCAAGCATCTCTGGATCGGGTGCGCCGATAGCCGAGTTCCTGCGAATGAGATCGTCGGGCTGCTGCCCGGTGAGCTCTTCGTCCACCGCAACGTCGCCAACGTCGTTGTCCACACCGACCTCAACTGCCTCTCTGTCCTCCAGTTCGCCGTCGACGTGCTCCACGTAGAGCACGTCATCGTCTGTGGTCACTACGGCTGCGGTGGCGTGCGCGCGGCACTGGAAAACCAGCGACTCGGCCTCATCGATAACTGGCTCCGCCACATCAAGGACGTACGCGAAAAGCACGCGCCCCTGCTGGAGCGCGTGCCGGACGAACAGAATGCGCGTCTGAACCGCCTCTGCGAGCTCAACGTAATTGAGCAGGCCCTGAATGTGGCCGAGACAACGGTGGTGCAGGATGCGTGGGCTCGCGGCCATTCGCTCACGGTTCACAGCTGGATCTACGACCTCGCGGACGGTGAGCTCCGGGATCTCGGCTGCGCGTTCTCCTCCACCGAGGAGACCCTCACCAGTTACCGGGCAGCCCTGGCTGGCTTCGAGTAGCTAACCCGATGTCAGCGCAGCAGGCCATGACGCTCTGCCTGGAGCAGCAGCTCCGTGAAGAGCTCCGTAAGGTACTGGTTCAGTGCGTGACCGCCCGCCTCAACGTGTATCGTAATGGCCCCTTCGCCTCCGATCCGCCGCGCCTCTCTGCCTCGTCGCTGGCCCAACGGCAGCTCCCAGCCTGGCCTGCCCGATGCGAGATCGGCAGGCAGCGGCGGCCTGGAGGCACGCT
>JBBRJW010000241.1:0-5424 GCA_038218705.1 Chthonomonadales bacterium
GGACTGGGTGGCCGCGGTTACCGGCGCGGGTGTCGGAACCGATGTTGTACGACTGCGCTTTCATGTACGGCCAGACCGAACCGTTCTCCACTCTCCTTCGCCGCTGGCTTCGCTTGAAATCGTCCTACCCGTCTCCTGGAAGGGCCCTGGTACATTGACGGGGGAAAGGTTGCGGAATTCTGGTATTTCCCCTTGACAAGCGGGCGGCATTGCTCTATAGTGTGAATTAGTACTCACGCTCATCCCGGCACTTCGCCTCCGGGATACATGGTCGGACTCCACGCTCTTGTTGGCTACCGTTTGCGCTCCTCCAGGTCTGAGGAGCGCCCAGGGAGAATCGCCGATGGTGATGCCGCTTACCGACCCGACACGCGCCGCGCGTCCGATGGACGAAGATCTCGTTCGCAGGTCGCAGTCTGGTAATAATGGTGCGACCGAGCAGCTCCTGGCCAAGTATCGGCCTCTGGTTGAGGCCAAGGCTCGCAGCTACTTCCTGCTCGGCGCGGACCATGATGATGTGGTTCAAGAGGGCATGATCGGTCTCTTCAAGGCGATCCGTGACTTTCGGATGAATCGGCTTGCACGCTTTCGGGCTTTTGCGGACTTGTGTGTTACGCGACAGATTATCAGTGCAGTGAAGTCGGCGACCCGACAGAAGCACGTTCCGCTCAATGCATACATCTCCTTCCATCACTCCTGCGGAATGGATTCCGAATCCGACATGATCGTGCTGGACTCCCTCGCCGCCCCGCGCCACTCTGATCCCCTTGAGCTCCTCGTCCGTCAGCCAGACACCTCAGTTCGCATCGAGGCGGCACGCATGGCGCTCTCGTCGCTGGAATGTCAGGTCCTCGATTGCTATCTCGAGGGCAAATCGTACCGGGAGATGTCGAGCGAGCTCCACTGTGGGGCCAAGACCGTCGACAACGCGCTGCAGCGGGTAAAGCGGAAGCTGGGGACGTCCCTCCGCGCCGAGTAATCGCGCCCGTGGCGCAGCCGCCTGTTCACGCTCCAGATCAGAAGTGCCCGCCATCGCGGATGTGATGGCGGGCACTCCCATCTTGTGCGGCCTCAGTGTGATCGCATCGCGGCCTCGAACTGGCCTGGCCAGACGTACCGTGTGTGGTACTGGCTCCAGTCCTCCGGGTGCTTACGGTAAGCCAGATCGTTGTCCAGAGCGCCGGGCGGCTCCGGATAGTCGATCTTTGCATGGATGGGGAGCGGGGCGACGGTCTTGCACCACTGGGTATTGAAGTTCCCGTCCTTTACCCATCCGGCGCCCTTCAACACGTAGTCACGCACCCAGCCCGGGGCAGGACCGGATTGCACAGGCCAGCGCAATGCCAGCTCATCGCCAGCATTCATGATCACATACCGGTCGTCGATACCCTTCAGGAGTGGGCCCACCTCGCCGAAGCGGGTATAGAAGCCTTCCAGGTCGAGCCACCGGGGCGCAGACCCGCTCAACTTGTCATAATCTCCGAGCTCAGGGGCGGAAGGGTCTGCCTGAGAAGCCTGTGAGAAGCCGCGATAACGAAGCGTCGCGCCCGCCAGCGGAATGGCTGCCTCCCGGTGCGGCAGGTTTGGCATCTCGGAAGCCCATCCGATGTAGTCCCAGTAGACCTCCAAGTTGGTGTGCAATCGCACTCTACGGGGCGCACCCGGAGCAAAGAGCCCATTCAGGTCGAGCAGAACCGTCTTGATTTTCCCTTCGGGGAATCCCTGGCCGGAGCGTACCGTCCGCCACTTACCACCCCGGTCCTGGGTTTCGAGCGAGATCCCCTGCGGCGCATCGTGCTGGCCCTGACTGATGGCCACGTTGATGGAGCTGTCGGTAGGATGGACCCACCCGGTCGCGACCAGAAAGAGCCGCTTGTTGGCGGGCGCCCCTGCGGGCAGCTCGACCTCGACGGAATGGGGACGGGCGATGCCCTGATAGGGCCCTCGCTCAAATGTGCCGAGGAACTTGTCATCACGAGCGGCGACAACTGCCGTTACGTCGTTCCCCTGGTCGTCCAGAGCCCGTGCAACCGGCTGCAGCGCCGAAGTGTAGTAGAGCTTGAGCGGCGGCTGCGGAAAGACGAACCGCTCATCGACGAAAACCTCGGAACCCGCGGGATGATCCACGGCCACCAGCTCGAGGTAGTCGAACAGGTGCGTCTCCCAGAGCTCGGCGCAGATGGACATTGTGTAGAAGCCCTCGCGCGGGGCGAGCTGATCGCCCCGAATCCGGATCCAGTCCTGCGTCTGAGACGCGCCCGCGGTGGCCTGAGCATTGATCTTCAGTCCGAGAGGCGATCGCCAGATGCAATCTGTCACGAGCTTCATCTTCGTGCCGTCCCATGCAAAGAGCCAGGGACAGGAGCCTCCCAGCCGCTGCGGGGAGATGGTCGCCTGATCTGGCTTTAGCTCGGGTGGGAATTCGCCCTGGGAGTAGCCGTTCGGCCAGAAGATTCGGACGGCGTCCGCCGCGCTGCTCTCGCCGAGCCCCATGTGAACGGTAGGGCCACTCATGGCGACACGCTGGTAGAGCAGACCGGCCCTGCACTCGATCTCTCCGCCCACCCCGAAGGCATTGATCCGCATATCGCCCTCGGGCTGTCCCGCCCGTGAGACAGAGACAAAGTCCGCGCGAGGGCGCAGCTTCTGCCAGTGGTAGCTCTTCGTTCCGGCATTCACAAGACGGACAGGCGCGCCCTCTGAGGTCACCCCGACGAGGTCGACGCGCCCACTCGCAGGCGTCAGATCGACGCTCGTAATCCGCTCGGGCAGCGGCGCTCCCAGAGCGACCCAGCTCTTGCCCGGCCCTCCGAGCCAGACTCGCGACCCTCCAAATCCCGATCCGATCACGTCGTCCGCTCCGTTGTTATCGAGATCGGCGATCAGGAGGCGGGCCGATCCGTCCTTCGGGCAGTCCGGCCAGCTCGCGACGGGAGCGACCGTCCATTCGGCTCCATCGTCCCGGCCCACGCGCACAATGGAGCCGTCCTCCTCCAGTAAGACCAGGTCCAGTCCCCCGCGCCGGGTCAGGTCGGCAGCAGCCACGGCGAGCACTCGCGGCAGGGTGGGAAGCGGAGGGCTCCAGGGCTGGAAGTGGCCGCCGCGCTGGTTCTCGAAGACGTGGAGCTGGCCCTTCGCATCGAGAACCGCCGCATCGCCTATGCCGTCCGCGTCGAGGTCCGCCCATGCGAAGCCACGGAGATCGCTCACGCCCGAGAACGGCCATTGCGGGCTCCAAGTGCCATCGGCGTTGTTGCGAAGCACGAAGGGCGAGCCCTTCTCCGGGGCGAGCAGTATGTCGAGATCTCCATCCGACTCGAGGTCGACTGCCCACGCGCCTCGATAGGCCGCGCCGAGCAGCATGGATGGCAGCTTGGACCTGGAGGTGACGTCGGAGAAGCCGCCAGCCGGCATCTGTTGAAGCAGGCGCAAGCCTTTCTCACCCGCCAGCACCAGGTCGGGCCGGAAGTCATAGCTGAAGTCCACCGAGAGCACCTGATCCGGCGCAGCGTGAGCCTCGGCACCGGGGAACGGCATCGTGGTGGCGGAGGACATCGATCCACCCCTGGCCAGATGGAGGGCTGTTCCCCCGACTGATAGGATCACCGGCGCTGCCTCCGCGGCCGGCGGCTTGCTGAACTTTCGCGCGAGCTCTGCGGGAAAGTCCGGCGCGAGCTCGACGGCGTGAGCCGCCGACGCCTTCGCGGTCGCGGCGCTCTCGACGATCTCGCGCCGGAAGGTAAGGGAGGTATCCGGGGCGGCCGGCTCGGAGGATGGGTTCGGCAGTTTCAGCAGCCGCTGCACGGCAGGAGCGATCTCTGCATCGGTTACGGCAACTGCTGAGTAATCTCGTTTGAACGCGGGAAGTGGGCTCAAGACGTTGCGCAAAATCGCGATGCGACCGCTGAGCGTTCTCGGGTCACCGGTCGCCGCGGTGCGGAGATCCTGCAGCCTCGCGCGCTCAGGCGCTCGGAGCAGAGCTCCTCGTCCAGCGAGCGCATCCAGCGACGACTTTACCAGAGCGCCGTCGCCGGCCTCTGCCGCGGAACGGGCGCTTGCCAGCAGCAGGAAGAGGTTGTCCGGCCGCAGGCCCAACAGGCCCTTCAGCTCTGCCAGGGCTCCTGCGCGATCTCCCTGCTGCTCCAGCAGATGCGCGAGGCCATACCCCAGCTTCACGTTCTTCGGGTCCGCCTGAGCTGCCTTGCGGAGGCGATCAGACGCCTCCTTGAGCGCGCCACGACGCGCCTCCAGGCCGGCGTGGATCATCGCGATCGCACTGTTGTCAGGAGCGAGCGCCTCTGCCTTCTGAAGGTACTTCGCCGCGCCGTCCATGTCGTTTTGCCGGAGGGCGAGCAGCCCGAGATCAGCCCATGCCGCGGGTTCGTCCGGAGCGAGCTGAGCGGCCTTTGTCAGGTTCGCGAGTGCGCCGGCATTGTCGCTGGTATCGAGCGCGATCACCCCGGAAAAGAAGGCCGAGACAGCAGACCGATAGTCCGGCGAGCTGGCCGTAGTCTGCGCCGGTTCGTCCGCGCCGCGGTGGCATCCTGCCGCTCCCATCACAGCCGCGGCCCCCAACAGCGCCAGATTGCGCCTCCGCGTTCTCTCGCTCCCAACAAGCATCTTCACGCACCTCCGCTTGCGGGCCGCGCCACTCGACGATAGCCCACGAAAATAAACTTCCGAAACTGCTCACTGGGTTACATTACACTTCTATGCCAGAATACCTGCGGTCGAGCGGTGAAGAAACCGATATCGAACGAAGAGTGGCCGCCTGATTTTGGCGCGAAGGTAGACAGCCCAGGGTAGCATACGGTATCTTCTTGAAGCCGCAATCAGTAAACGGGGGTGGTTCCGCATGCGCAGGGGCCTGCAGTGCCTATTTTCATTGGTTCTCATCTCTTTTGCGGGATGCCGTCCTCCCGCCGAGGAGACCGGCAAGAGCCATACCCCGCCAATCTATATTGTCGACACTGGCAATGATCGGATCGTCAGGATAGCCAGCATGGATGGGAAGGGCTGGAAGTCGTTCGGCTCATCCGGGTCCGGCACGAACGAGCTCGACTCGCCAGAGTCCGTCTTTGTTGACGACAAGAGCCACCTCTACATTGTAGATACCGGCAACAACCGGATCAACTACATCGAGGACATGGCCGGCGCGGGCTGGATTACGCTCGGCCGTCAGGGCACGGGCGCATCGCAGTTTACGCATCCCACCGCGATCTTTCTCGATAACCACGCCCATATCTATGTCGCCGATCGGAACAACGATCGTATTGTTGGCATGGATGACATGACCGGCAACCACTGGGCTACCCTCGGTGTGCAGGGACGAGGAGCCTCGCAGTTCGACTTTCCAACCGGCATATACGCCGACAATGCCGGCCATATCTATGTCTCCGATACAGTTAACATTCCAACCGGCAC
>JBBRJW010000242.1:0-5423 GCA_038218705.1 Chthonomonadales bacterium
GTACCTTCAGGAGAAGCTGAATAAGCAGAAGCCGGAACAGATTGTTAAGACGCTGACCCGGCGCTACGATCGGCTGGACAAGTCGCTGCAGGAGTACGATAGCGATGACGTGTTTGAGGCGTACCTCAATGCGCTGGCGCATGTGTACGACCCCCACTCCGACTATCTGGGCAAGTCGTCGCTCGCGAATTTCAACATCCAGATGAAGCTCTCGCTTTTCGGCATCGGCGCAGTGCTCCAGTCTGAGGACGGCTATTGTAAGATCATGGAGCTCTCTGCTGGCGGTCCGGCCATGAAGAGCGGCAAGCTGAAGCCTGGCGACCGCATTGTGGCGGTGGCGCAGGCGAAGGGCGAGCCCGTCGACGTCGTTGACATGAAGCTCGATCGAGTGGTTGAGATGATTCGCGGGCCGAAGGGCACGGAAGTCCGCCTGACAGTGATTCCCGCCGACGCTTCCGACACCTCGACGCGTAAGGTGGTCAGTCTTGTCCGCGACCAGGTGAAGCTGGAAGAGCAGGAAGCCAAGGCTCGGATCATCGATATGCCGATCAATGGTGTAAACCGCCGAATTGGCATGATCGACCTGCCGTCCTTCTATGGAGATATGGATGCGCAAGGCGCGATTCGAAAGTCGACGACGACCGACGTTGAGAAACTGGTTAATAAGCTGAAGTCCGAGCATATCGAAGGGCTCATACTCGATCTGCGGCGCAATCCCGGCGGATCTCTGCAGGAGGTGATCAGCCTGACCGGCCTCTTCGTCCGGCAGGGGCCCGTGGTACAGGTTAAGGACTCCGACGGCAAGGTAAAGGTCGATCAGGATAACGATTCCCGGATCGCCTACGATGGCCCGATGGTCGTGATGATCTCCAAGATGAGCGCCTCCGCTTCCGAGATTCTCGCGGGCGCGCTGCAGGATTACGACCGCGCCCTGATAGTGGGCGACACCTCATCCTTTGGGAAGGGGACCGTTCAGACCATTGCCCAGCTCGGCGAGCTGATGCAGGAGAGTGGTATCGGGATCAAGTCCGACCCCGGTGCGCTGAAGCTGACGATCCAGAAGTTCTATCGACCGAGCGGCTCATCCACGCAGCTTCGCGGCGTCCTCTCCGACATTGTGCTGCCATCCCTCTCGAACGTGGCCGAGGTCGGGGAGAGTATGCTCGACAGCCCCATGCCATGGGACACCGTTCCCACGGCAGGCTTCACGAAGTTGAACCTCGTTCAGCACTACCTGCCTGAGCTAAAGCGGCGGTCGACCGCGCGTCTGAAGAGCGACCCGGACTTTGTGATGCTGCAGAGCGACATTGATCGGTTCAAGGCGCTGGTTACCGAGAAGACGGTCTCCCTGAATGAGGCGAGGCGCGTGAAGGAGAAGCAGGAGGCCGATGCGCGCACGAAGCAGCGGAAAGCTGAGCTCGCGGCGAGGGCGGTTTCGAAGCAGAAGATCTACGTGATTCCGCTCCGCCTCGCGACCGCGCCCGGGCTTCCTGCGCCCGTTACACTGGCGGAGGCGAACAAGCCGAAGGCCGCGCCGCGTGCCAAGAGCCCAGATTCGCCCGAGCCAGATCCGCTGGAGGCGACGCCGATCGTCGATGCGGAGATGGAAGAGACAGAGCGAATCCTGAACGACATGATCCTGCTCACTCAGAATCACGCGCCGAAGCCGCCGACCAGGCCGGTGGGTACGGTAACGCGGTAGCGATTGCGAGCCCCGCCAGGGGAGGCTACCATTCGCGGCGGCCCGAGCGGCGAGCCCTTCCAGGCTGGCTGCCCGGGCCGCCTCCGTGCGCGACGGAGCAGAGACACGGGAGATTCAGATGCTAGTGAGGCGGTTGGAGGCTGCGGAGAAGACTGCGGCCGTCAAAATCTTTTCGGTGGCGTTCGAGGCGGGGACCGACGTCAACGGTCCCAATCCCGATTTTCGCCCGGAGCAGTTTCTCGGTGCGTTTATCGATGGAACGCTCTGCTCGCAGGTGCAGTGTATTCCGTTTGAGATGCGGTTCGATGGCGCGTGGCTACCGATGGGCGGCGTGGCGTGCGTCTCGACCCTGCCCGGGTACCGGCGTCGCGGCGCGGTGCGAGCGATCTTTGCCGAGCTCCTGCCCCAGATGCGCGAGGCAGGCCAGATCTTCTCGGTCCTCTATCCCTTCTCCTATCCGTTCTATCGCAAGTACGGATATGAGTCGACCTACCGGCGGAGCCAGGTCACGATTCCCCTCAGCTCGCTCGCCCATCTGCCTCAGCCCTCCGCAGCGCGCTTCCAGGAGCCAGAGGATTCCACCGAGCCCTTCCTTACACTATATGAGAGATTTGCCCATGGCCGGAATCTGGCCCTGCGGCGGCCAGAAACGCACTTCCGCGAGCACGTGCTGCCGCGCGACCCGTGGAAAGACCGGAAACACGCGCATCTGCTGAGCGACGCAGCGGGTGCGCCGTCCGCGTATCTCGTGACGACTCCCGCGGAGAGCGACAGCGGGCGAGTGCTCAAGGTGCGGGACTGGGCCATTGCGGAGATGGGCGCCCTCGCGCCGCTGCTAGGCTTCATCGGCTCGTACCGATCCCACTATGACCGGGTTGAGATAGAGGTGCCCTCGGATATCCTGCCGACCCTCTTGCTGGAGGACCATAAGGATGTGGAGTGCAGCACCACCTGGGCGTCGATGGCTCGTCTGGTGGACGTCGAGGCTGTGCTCGCAAAGGCTCGCTGGCCCGAGGGGCGGGGGCGAGTCACCTTGAGCGTGCAGGACGACCTGCTCGACTGGAACTGCGGAACGTTCACCGTCGATTTTGAGGGCAGCCAGGGAGCAGTCACTCGCGGCGGGGGCCTCGCGCCGGATCTGACGGTGGACGTGCGGACGCTCGCCCGCCTACTGCTCGGCTCGGTGGATCTGGGCGAGCCGACGGCAGCGCTGCTTCCCGGCCTTGCCGTGGCCGCTGGCAGTGAGCGAACGGTGCGGGAGTGCTTTCCGAGAAAGCCGATGCTGCTGGCCGACTTCTTCTGATGGACCACAATGTCGGGGTATAGGCAGGAGCGAATCCGCTCGGTTTGCAGAGTCGGTAGTTGGGCGCCGGCGCGCGTGAAGCGCCGCTATTGGAAAGAGGAGGACGTCGATGAGTGAGAATATCAGTCGCCGCTCGCTGATTGCGGGCGGTGTGGCGCTAGCGGGCGGGCTGCTCGCCGGGGGCACGGCAGAAGCCAGGCTCGCGCACAAGGGCCGGAAGAAGGTCGTTGTCTGGTCGGAAGGAACGGCGCCCAAGAATGTCTACCCGAACGACATCAACGGGGCGATCGCCGAAGGGCTGAAGCCGCTGAGGGGCTGGGACGTGGTCGTGGCCTCGATCAACGATCCCGACCAGGGACTGCCGGATGAGCTGCTCAACTCGGCCAGCGCGCTGATCTGGTGGGGGCACGAGCGGCACGGCGACGTCAAGGATGAGCTGGTCGCAAAGATCGCCCAGCGTGTGAAGGATGGCAACCTGGGCTTTATCGCCACCCACTCGGCGCACTACAGCAAAGCGCTGAAGGCGATCCTGGGCACGCCCTGCGGCTGGAGCTACTACATCGACGACGGCGCGCCGGTCGACCTGCTCGTCAAAGCGCCCCGGCATCCGATTGCCAGGGGCATCAAGGATTTCAATATCCCGAAGACCGAGCGATACGGCGACCCCTTCCAGGGCCCGACGCCCGATGCGGTCGTGTTCGACGGCGTCTATACGCTGAAGGATGGGAAGACGGAGCACGCGCAGCAGGGCATGACCGACATGGTCGAAAAGGGGCGCGTCTTCTACTTCCAGCCCGGTCACGAGAGCTACCCGATCTACTTCATGTCGCAGGTACAGCACGTTTTCCGAAACGCGGTGGAGTGGGTGAGCGCGAAGCAGTAACGCTGGCCGCAGCGCGAGCAGAGATTCCGTGGGCCCCGGCGCAGTCTGCGCCGGGGCCCACGCGTCGTCCGGGCAGCTACCGGGCTGCCGGGGCCGGGCGTGGCCGGGGCCACTTCGCGCCTTCCAATCGCTCCGATGCGCATTAGCTTCAGAGTGCCACCACGCAATTAAGGTATGCTGATAGTAGGCAGCCGAATGCGCTATTCAGTCGAATAAATCGCTGGCATCGGCGCGCGTTTGCGGACTGCAACCAGTTTTTCAGAATGGACAAATATGAATAAGGTATCAGGCCTCCTCCCGCTTGTGCTGCTGCTTGCGCCGCCGGCGGGCGCGCAGGATACGGGCCGCGTTATTCCGGCTTCACTGCCGCTGCCGCTTCCCGGCGCCGCTCCGATGTCGCCGGACCGGCTGCGCGCCACCAACCCGTGGACGCTGCCGATGACAGGCGCATGGCGCTTTGCCCTGGCGCATGGTCACACAGCAAATGGCCGCTACCTCTCCGATCAGTCGCCGATCAATGGCATCACTGCCTCGGGCAGCGAGACCAAGAATCCGCCCCAGGACGCTTTCGATGGCAGCCTGCAGACGCGATGGTGCGCGCCCGACGATACGGTCCCGCAGTGGCTGCAGGCGGACCTGGGAACGCCGCAGCTGGTTACGAGCATTAGCCTGAACTGGGAGCGCGCAAACGAGACCTACCGGTGCCGCATTCAGGGTGGGCCGGATGGCAAGCACTGGAACCTGCTCGCGGATCACTCTGCGCTGCCGGGCATTGGCGACGGCGTGGTGAACATTGCTCCCGCGAGCGTGCGATATGTGCGCGTTACCGTGGTGGGGACCAGCGGCGGATGGGCCTCGATTCGCGAATGCCGCATCAGCGTTTCGGAGGGTGGGCGGCAGGTCGCGTGGCGCCCGCCAGTGGCAAAGCTCATGTCGGCGGCCGCCCGCGACGCCTTCGTTCAGCCTGCATTCGACGACTCGAGGTGGGATAGCATTCGTGTGCCCTCGAACTGGGAGGTTCTCGGCTACTCCGCGCCTACCTATAATGGCGTGGACAACACCGTGGGGCAGTACCGGCGCTGGGTAACCGTGCCGGCCGCGTGGGCTGGCAAACGGATCCTCTGGCACTTCGATGGCGCGCTCGATGGCGCAGAGGTCTTCGTGAATGGCCAGAAGGCCGGCTACCACGAGAGCGGCTACACCGCGTGGAATATCGACCTCACCGGCCTGCTGAAGGCCGGGCAGCGCAACCTCTTCGTGCTGCGAATCTCCAAGTCCACCTCCTCTTCCGATTGCGAGACCGGCGACTACCAGTGCATGGGCGGCCTCTACCGGGAGACGTACCTCGTTGCAGTTCCCTCGACGCATATCTCCGATGTGGTGGTGCAGACTCCGCTCGACGACAGCTTCCGGAACGCCACCCTCGCCACGCGGATACAGGTTCAGGGCACGCCCGGGCAGGCGGTCATCGTTACGGGGGAGCTCTTCACCGCGGGCGGGCAGAAGGTGCAGGCGCAGCTCGCCGGCAAGGGCAA
>JBBRJW010000243.1:0-5408 GCA_038218705.1 Chthonomonadales bacterium
CGGGCTGCAGCGGAGGCCCGGCGACATGAGCTGCGCGCTGCCCACCTTGCCGAACTGAGGAACGAGAAGCGGCCGGAAAAAGCTCAGGCAGAGCACAAACACCGATTGCGCCTCATCGCCGCGGCGACCCACAGTCACCATACTTCCAAACACCATGCAGCCGAAACCGCCTCAGCCGATGGCGACCGAGCCTCGAAGCGCGCAGATGTCATTGCCACTGCATATTCCTACCGCGGAACTCCCTATCGGTTTGGCGCATCCGGCCGAGGCGCGTTCGACTGCTCTGGCTTTACCAGTTTTGTTTACGGCAGGCATGGTGTTTCATTGCCGCATTCCGCGAAAGGGCAGTTTCAGTCCGGCAATAAGATCACTCGATCGGACCTTAAGTCCGGTGATCTCGTTTTTTTCCACACCGTGACGTCGGGGATATCCCACGTCGGAATGTACGTAGGCAACGGGAAGTTTGTCCATGCGTCGAGCCGGCGAGCCGGTGGCGTGAGGGTAGATAGCCTCAGTTCGGGGTACTACAGCAGTGCATTTCGCGGTGCCCGCCGGGTGAAATAGGGAGTGCGCGCGTGTGGGGGCAGGGCAGTCGCTCTGCCCCCTTTTTAGTGTCTGTACCCGTAGGGTCCCCGCGAGATTTTCGGAGGATATCGGTCCTTGCGTGGTGAACAAACGTGAAACAAGGTGTCAGCCACCTTGTCTGACTCGATGAGAGCAGGCGGGCGATGGCTGGCGTTACCAGGGCTGTATGGTCCAGGGAAGGTAGGGCGTTTACGATGCGGTTGCGGAGGCTTGTACGCTGGCCACTGTGGGTCTGGTGTTTGCTGGTAATTGTGGGCTCGCTTGCCTCCGTTCGATGCGGTGCCCGGCCGGCCTTCAATGGTGTTGTTGAATCGACGCTTGCACCAAAGTCCGGTGGCGCTGTTGCGCGCGCAGGTTGCGGGCTATGCCATTCTGGACCGCCGAAGCTTAATGTTTACGGTAAGGACGTCAAGACAGCCCTCGACGCTGTCCACGCTCAGGACCTCACTCCCGCCATGTTAAAGTCGATAGAGGAGAGAGACTCGGACGGGGACGGGTTCACGAATGCCGAGGAGTTTGCGGCCGACACGCTGCCCGGAGATACCGTGAGCCATCCTGCCGGCGCGCCGAAAGCGAAGGCTGGATCTGGCGCGGGCGCGACGAGCGCCCCGGAGGCAGGCGAGCTCAGTCCGTTTGACGTGAAGGCCGCGCTTCTGGCGAAGCATGCGCAGCACCCGATCCTGATCCATTTCCCGATCGCACTCTTCGTCATCGGCCTCCTTTTTGACGTTGCTGCGCTCAAGCGCCGAGACGCATCGCTGGCGAAGGCCGGTTACTTCAACCTCTCTATCGCCACGATCACTTCGGTGTTTGCGGTGGTGACCGGTATCCTCGCCTGGCAGTGGCAGTTCGGCGGTATGGCGCTCTCCGACAGCCGCAATCTCCTTTTGCACCTTGTACTGGGCATCACCACCGCAGTGCTGCTGATCGCCCTCTGGGCAATCCGCCGGCCACTGGAGGCGCGAAGCGAGCAATACCTCCCGTCTGTGTACTGGATTCTTGCGGTGATCGTTCTGGTCGTTATCTCACTGGAAGGACATATTGGAGGCATTCTGAGCGGCGTCGTAAAGTAGCGGAGCCTGAGGCATGATCTGAGCGCTTCCGGATGGCAATCTGGAGGCTATCACTGGCGCTCGGCGCCGGCGACCGCCCTGGCGAAACGCGGCCGCGAGTGGTAAAATAGAGTGTTGCAGTGTGATACCGTACGGGGAGTTTTCCGGCCCGATAACTCCGCAAAAGGCAGCGCTCAGCGATGAGCCCGCCGGCGGCCGGGCGCGGGCCTAACTGTGCAGAAAGAACATTTGTTACCCATGAACCGAAGAGATTTCATTATGGATAGTGCGGCTGTCGCCATGACAACCGGCCTCGCGCTTGGCGCGACGGAGCTTTTCGCGGATACCGTGAAGAAGCCGGCTGCCGCTGACGCAGACGATAAGCCGGTCGGCCCACCGGTCACGTGCGCCGTCATCGGCGGCGGGCCTCGAGGGCGCGAGATCCTCGCGGCGCTCGCGAAGATGGAGAGCTCCCACGTGCCCGTGGCGGCGATCGTCGACACGTACGCCGCACCCGTGTTTGTTAAGAAGCTGTCGGCCGTAGCGCCGGGGGCGAAGATCCTTACCGACTATCGGCAGGTGCTGAGCGACAAGACAATCCAGGCGGTATTCGTTGCCACTCCGTCGCATCTTCACAAGCAGATTGTGCTGGATGCTCTGGCGGCTGGAAAGCACGTCTACTGCGAAGCGCCTCTTGGTGCGACCATTGAGGATGCGAAAGCGATCGCGACGGCCGGAAAAGCAGCAAAGACGATTTTTCAGGCGGGCTTGCAGGAGCGCGCCAACGGGCAGCATCTCCACATTCAGAAGTTCATCGCGTCCGGCGTTCTCGGTTCCCTGGCTTACGGGCGGTCGCAGTGGAACTCCCGTGAAAAGTGGTTTACGCAGAACCCCAATGTGGACCGGGAGAAGGAACTTAACTGGCGCCTGTACAAGGCGACCTCGCCGGGACTGATGGGCGAAGTCGGGATTCATGCTCTCGACACATTCAGCTGGTTCAACAAGGGAGCACTGCCGATTGCGGTGACCGGGTTCAGCAAGATGGCCGCCTGGGGCGACCTCCCCGATAAGAGGGATGTCCCGGACACCGTTCAGTGCGTTGTCCAGTACCCGGGCGATATCCACCTGCTTTACGATGCGACCCTGGCGAACTCGTTTGAGGGAACTTACGAGAACTTCTACGGTACGGCATGCGCCATCCATCTTCGCGACCAGCGGGGGTGGATGTTCAAGGAGAACGACTCCAAGGCGCTTGGCTGGGAGACCTTTGCCCGGCGCGATGAGATGGTAATCGGCGATCCGAAAGCCCATACGGGCATTTCAATTGGGTCGGGAATTGCACTGGTTGCCAATGCGACCAAGCAGCTCTCACTTGGAATCGAGCCGGGAGCAGTGGGCACGGATGTCTCCAAGACTGCCCTCTACCAGTCACTGCTCGCATTCGTCAACAGCGTAAACTCTAAGAAGGCCCCCAACGCAGGCGCGCTGGAAGGCTATCAGGCAACGGTCGTGGCGCTCAAATGCAATGACGCCGCGAACACGCAGTCAACGATCAAGTTCCAGCCGGAGTGGTTTACCCTCTCCTGATCACTTGCTGCCGCAGTGTCCCGTGGCGACTGCGGCCAACCTCGATCGCTGAGCCGGTGATGGCAAGGCGATCCGGACGCCCGGTTCCATCGGGCCGCGCACGATAAAGGAGTATTGATCTAATGAGTGACAACCCGGCGAACAAGACGACCCGCCGCGATTTTATTCGCAACTCCGCGCTTACCGCCTTCGCAACTGCGGCGGCTGCAAGCGTGATGCCCACCACTGCGGCGGGGATGCGCCGTGTTCTCGGCGCAAATGATCGCATCCGACTGGGGCACATCGGCTGTGGCACGCAGGGCTTCACCGCCCATACCAAGCTGATCCACCAGGCGGCCAAGGAGAATAACACCGAGCAGATCGCGGCGAGCGACCTCTGGGGAGTTCGGCTCGGCCGTATGAAGGGCGAGCTGAGCCTGTCGGACTCGGCGCTCTACCCGCAATACGAGAAACTGCTTGAGAACAAGGACGTAGACGCTGTCATCGTTGCGACCTCCGATAACTGGCATGCGCCAGTGGCGATCGCCGCGATTCAGGCTGGCAAGCATGTTTACTGCGAGAAGCCACTCTGTAAGGACCTCGATGAGGGCTTCAAGGTCTACGACACGGTTAAGAAGAGCAAACAGGTATTTCAGGTCGGCGCGCAGCGCACGAGTGACCCGAAGTACCAGACTGTTGCGGACATGATCAAGAAGGGTGGCATCGGCCACATGATCGTCGGCCAGTGCTGCTTCAACCGCGGCGACAACAAGAAGGGCGAGTGGAACGACTACGGCGACTATGACACCAACGCCGGCCCCACCGCCGCGGGCGAAGAGCATGTGGACTGGGAGCGGTTCCGACGCGGCACAGAACCTGCCGCGTGGGACATGGACCGCTTCTTCCGGTGGAGAAAGTACTGGGCTTACGGTTCGGGCGTTATCGGCGACCTGATACCGCACCCTTTGCACCCGCTCTACGTTGCGATGGGCATTCCGATGGATGGAACCAATGGCTTCCCCCGCCGCGTGATGGCGGGCGGCGGACTCTACGTCCAGAAGCTGACACCCGCCGGCAAGGTGGACCGCGAAGTACCGGACTTCATGACCATGACCATCGACTTCGGTGACTACTCGATCATGGCGATGTCCTCCACGGTGACGGAAGACGGCGGCTGGCCAGACCAGATCGTGGGCAATAAGGCCACGATCCAGTTCGGTACCCGAAAGATCGACATCAAGCCGCAGCGGGCCTACTCGGATGAGATCGACGAATCCTCGACGGACGCGCCTGGCGATGACAAGATCCCGACGCACCACAAGAACTTCTTCGACTGCATCCGAACCGGCAAGCAGCCAAACGCACATATCGACCTGGCGATCCGCGTTCAGGTTGCGCTGTCGCTCGCAGAGCGAAGCTACCGGGAGAACAAGACGTTCATCTTCGACCCGGTTACTCGGAAGGCCACGTCGGCCTGAGAGATGGCAGCCTCCCGGACCTGGGAGGCGCGCTAGTTTCACCATTGGCCGGGCAGAGCGCAGTGCGCACTGCCCGGCCGCATTTGAGAGGTGCGGGCGAGAGCATTGGAAGTGGTTCAGCTCGCGCGATACGCCATGGGTACCGAGTTTACCATGGCGCTTTGCGGCACGGATTCGTACTTTCTCGACTCCGTGGTCGAGGAGGCGATGCGGGAGGTTGAGCGCCTTGAGCAGCAGCTCAGCTTCTACCGGGATTCGAGCGAGCTGTGCGACCTCAACCGGCGTGCGGCGTTCTCCCCGGTTGCGGTGGACCCGCGGTTCTTCCGGCTGTTGGAGCGAGCGGAGTACTGGTACCGCGCGTCAACCGGCGCTTTCGACATTACGGTTGGACCGCTGCTTCGGGCCTGGGGATTTATCGGCGCGAGCGGGTGCCCTGCTGATCCCGCAGTGCTCGAGGCGGCGCGCGCCGTCACCGGGATGAGCCATGTCCATCTCAACCCGGCCGCGGTCACGGTTTCCTTCGATCGCGCGGGCGTGGAGCTGGAGCTGGGCGCGATCGGCAAGGGCTGGGCGCTCGAGGCCGCAGAGGAGATCGTGCGTGACAACGAGGTCGCGAGCGCGCTGCTGCACGGTGGCACCTCTACCGTGTGCGCCATTGGCGGGCCGCCGGAGGCGGATGCCTGGACGGTGGCGGTACAGCGTCCGCTGGGCGATCTGCGGCGCGGCT
>JBBRJW010000244.1:0-5406 GCA_038218705.1 Chthonomonadales bacterium
CTCGGAAGGCCCCCTTCAGCACGGGAGCCGGCGTGGAAGCTGGGAGGAAGACTCCTGCGCGGTTCGTGAGCGCCAGTGCGGCAGCGGTCGCGCTCGTCTGAGGCCCGGCCGGGGTGTGGAATAGGAGCTTCTCGCGGAGCATGAGCGATCCGGCCGGTGCCCGTAGCAGGGGTACCCCACTGCGGAAACCCATGTTGGCGACGAAATCCACCAGCTCGGAGTCGAAGACGGGCTCGGGGTAGGGGTGGCCAGCCTCCGGGCCCACGGCGTTATCGAAGAGAGTGCCAAACGAGACGCCCCCCAGCATGGCGCCCTCGGAGACGCGCTTCACCACTCCACAGAAGTGGAGGGCCGCGGCGCACTGCTCGCCCGCCAGTGCCTCGAAATAATCGAGTACCCGGCGCGAGCGCATGGGGTCCCGGAAGATTCCGAAGTCGCTCTTGTTTCGCTCGAACGATGTGGGGCAGGTGATGCCGTCGAAATCGGGGCGTACGTCTCCCCACGCCTTCTTCAGCACACCGGGGTTCCGCCGATACTTCTCACGGCAGAAGGCCCGAAACTGCTCGGCCATGCGCGAGCTCACATCGGGCTGTCGCGCGGGCTCGGGCAGCTGCCACTCGCCGCGCTCGCCGGCCAGCAGGTGGAATCCGAGGCAGCGCTCGCTCCAGCCGAGAGCGTTCATGTGGAGCATCAGGCGGCCCAGCGCGTTTCCGGCCTCGTTACGCCACCGGCGCGAAGCCCAGGAGGCGAAGGGCGCGGGCGCGCCCTTCTCGGCGGCAAACTGCGCCGCCTCCAGCGGGTTCGCGGCGAGCCACCAGTCCGGGGCGTCCACGGCGATCTGTACGATGACGTTCGCGGAGGGGGCGGCGGCTTCAATTCGCGACAGGCGCGCCTCGAGCTCGGAGTAGTCAAACTGGCCGATGCCCAGCCATCCGAGCGACACGCCGCAGAGGCGGAAGAGGGAGACTTCCGCGGCTGCCACGGTGGTCTCCTCAGCCGTAGTCTCCGAAACGAGGTCCACGCCCACCAGGGGGATAGCGTGACCATGAAGCAGCAGTGCAGGTACGCCGTTGTGCGCGCGTGCTTCGATTCGAGCAGAGCGGGGCCGCTCCGCGGGAGTCGCGCCGCGCCCGCCGTGAGCGCGCTGCGCGCGTCCGGGTTCTGTCATAGTTTCTGGGTCATCCTTAGCTTCAAAGCGGATTAACGGGCACGCCGTTGTGGCGCACCTCGAAGTGGAGGTGCGGGCCTGTAGCCAGGCCGGTCGCGCCTACGCGCGCGATCACCTGGCCCTGGCGCACCACCTCGTTGACTGAGACGAGAAGCTCGGAGCAGTGCCCATAGAGCGTCGTAATTCCGTTACCGTGGTCGATCACCACACAGTTTCCATATCCATGCGAGTAGTGCGCCAGGATCACGGTGCCTCCGCCAGCCGCATGGATCGGAGAGCCGTACCCTGCGCCGTAATCGACGCCGGTGTGCATTCGGACCCTGTGGAGAATAGGGTGGTATCGGCTGCCGAAGCCCGAGGTGATTCGCGCCGAGACGGGCCGGATAAAGCCGCCATGCCAGATCGGGGCCGAGTCGCCCTCGTCGGAGGGCGTCCGATCTCCGCGACGGCGGTGCCCCGGATGCTGCTGGCCATTCGCCGCATGCGCCGCCCGCTCCGCCTGCCTGCGCTGTTCCAGCAGCTCGGAGAGCTCGCGAATGTTATCGTTCATCGCGTTCGCCTCCTCTTCCAGGCCATCCAGCTCATCCTCGGCCAGCTCTCGAACTTCGCGTACGCCCTCCAGAATCTGCTGCTTCTCGCCCAGGTCTGCTGTGTACCGGTTTTTGTCTGCCTCGAACTCCTCGGCGAGCGCCTTCTGCTGCGCCTCCTGTCGCTCCAGCTTAACCTTGTCTTCGGCGAGCTGATGCAGATCTTCCTTGACGCCCTGGATCAGGTCGGCATCGCTCTTGACGATCTGACGCACATAGTACCCGCGCGAGAGCAGCTCGTGGAGCGTTCGTGACCGCAAGAGCACCTGTGTGTAGGTGGTCTGCCCGCGCTCATAGTTCGCAGCGAGGCGCGCGCCGAGCAGGCGGCGGCGAACCGCCAGCCGCTCCTGCGTTTCGGCGATACTCCGCTCGGTGGCGCGGCGCTCACGCTCGAGGTGCTTCAGGCGGGAGTTGGCCCGGCTGAGCCGCGCCCGGGTTGCGGAGATCCGCGCTTCGACGACATCGATCGACTCGGTGATCTGGTTCTCTCGCTGTTTGACCTGATGGATCTTCGCGCGCACCTGATGCATATGGCTGCGAACGCCACTTAGCTTCTGTCGGAGCTTCTGCTTGCGAGCCGCTGCGGCCTGCGCCTCGCTGGCGGATACCGCTCGGCGCGAGTGGCGTGGCTTTGCGCCCCCCGGCGCGAGCGCCAGGGAGAGCAGCGTGACGGCGAGAAATACCTGCCATGTTCGGAGAGTGCCAAAGCGCATGGATTAGTCCTCTGCGTGCAGAGCCAGCAGCTGTTGAAAGAGTATCAGACTTGGCGCAGAAACCGGTGCATCGCCATGTGGCTGCCGATCAGGCTGACGAGTACCCCGATGGCAACCATTCCGCCGATCAGCTCGACGGGGCCGAGGCGAGCCGGGACATCGCCAAGGAGCACGGAGTGGAAGCGCGAGACGAACACTCCGACCTGCGCTCGACAGAAGAGCACGATCGCTCCCGCAATGAGCGCGCCGACGACGCCATGAAAGACGCCCTCGAGGAGCAGCGGGAACCGTATGAAGCCTGGAGTCGCGCCGACGAGCTGCATGGTCCTGATCTCGCGGCGCCGCGCGAAGACCGTCAGGCGAATCGTGTTATGCACGATGAAGAACGTAGCGAGAAAGAGCCCGAGCGCAGCCATTCCGCCCACGATCTTGATAATTCGAGCTGCCGCCAGCATGATGCGGACCTCGTCGCTCGTCGACTTCACCTCGGCGATCTCGGCAAACTGCGAGTGGTCGCGGAGGCGCGCCACGAGCGCACCCATCTCGGCGGGGTCGCGAGTCTCGATTGCCAGCTTGTCCGGCAGAGGGTTCGTGTCGAGCGCCTGTCCCATCGTCGGGTCGGACTGCTGCATCTCCTGCCACGCCTGCTCGCGTGTTACAAGCTTCACGGAGGCGACGTTTGGAAGGGCCTGGACCCTGGCGAGCACTGCAGTGGAGGCGCTGCGCTCACCGGGGATAAACGCGTCGATCTCGTTAAGCGTTCGCGGCTGAGCCTGCGCAATCTCATTGATCCGGTAGGCGGTCCAGAGCGAGGAGCCGAGTACGGTGAGCGCCACCGTTACCGTACCGAGAGCGGCCAGAGACATCAGGCCGTTGCGCCGAATATTTCGGAAGCCTTCCCGAACCAGGAAGAAGAAGCTGCTCAGGTTCAACGGGTCACTCCCTGCAGCGGTGGAGCTTCGGGCGAAGGTGTGTCCGTATCTTCATCGACCTCCGCCGCGCGGTAACCTCCACGGGCCTCATCGCGCACGAGGCGTCCGCGCTCGAAGGCGAGGACGCGCCTCGCGAGCCGATCCACGATCCGGACATCGTGTGTTACTACCACCACGGTAGTGCCGCGCAGATTGATGTGCCGAAGCAGGTCCGCAATCCCGTCGGATGTGTCCGGGTCGAGGTTGCCAGTCGGCTCGTCCGCCAGGAGGAGCGGGGGATCGTTAACAAGGGCGCGTGCAATCGCCACTCGCTGCTGTTCGCCGCCGGAGAGCTGTCCGGGAAAGGCGTCCGGCCGATGCGCGAGCCCAACCATCTCCAGGACTTCGGGCACCTTCCGCTTGACCACCCCGCCGGTCGCGCCGATAACGCGGAGCGCGAAGGCGATGTTCTCGTAGACCGTCTGTGTGGGCAGAAGGCCAAAGTCCTGGAAGACCACTCCCAGGTGCCGCCGGAAGAGAGGTATCTGAGAGGGACGGAGGGTTGTCAGGTCCGTGGAGGCGACGACGATTCGGCCCTCCGTAGGCCGTTCCTCGCGATTAAGCAGCTTCAGGAGCGTGGACTTCCCCGCGCCCGTAGGGCCAACCACGAAGACGAATTCGCCCTTGACCACGCGAAGGGTCACGTGGGAGAGTGCAATCGCCTCGTTGCCGTAGGCAACCGAAACATCCGTGAGTTCGATCATAAGTGTTGCGCGAGGAGCCTTGGTCTGGACAGTGCGCCGGAGCGGGCATGCCGGGAATAAGCCTATTATACTCCGTCGCATCGCTCGATTGCCACCTGGAATTCGCAGCTTGTTCTGCCCGGACGCCGTCGAATGGCCGTGCGCTTACGTAGATTGAGACAAACCGAGCACGCCAAATTCCATGCCCAAAGGAGCCCGCATGCCCCGAGACATCCCGATCGGAAATGGCCGACTGCTTATTAACTTCGACTCCGAATACCAGATTCGAGACTTCTACTACCCGCACGTTGGCAGTGAGAACCACTCCGCAGGCTATGCGTTTCGCTTCGGAATCTGGTGCGATGGCGCATTCTCCTGGATTACAGATCCGGGTTGGTCGCGCCAGCTCCGGTATCAGGGCGAGACGCTGAACACAGACGTCCTGCTGCGGAACGAGGCGCTCGGGATCGAGCTTCACTCCTCAGACGCGGTCGACTTCCACGAGAATGTTTTCATTCGCCGTTTAGAGGTTAGGAACCTTCGGCAAGAGGAGAGGCAAACGCGGATCTTCTTCCATCACGACTTTCATATACTCGAATTTGACGTGGGCGATACCGCATTCTACAATCCTGATCACAACGCGGTTATCCATTACAAGGCGAATCGCTACTTTCTAATCAACTGTCTCTGCCCGGACGGTACCGGTGTCAGCGATTACGCCACCGGAGCAAAGGGCCAACCGGGCGCAGAGGGTACCTGGCGCGATGCGGAGGACGATGGTCTCCTCAGCAAGAACCCGATCGCGCAAGGGAGCGTAGACAGCACGATCGCTGCCTATGCCACCGTCCCGCCGGGCGGTGCCGCCGAGATCTACTATTGGATCTGCGCAGCCGACGGGTACGAGCCCGTAAAGGACCTCAACTCACTGGTGATCGCAAAGACGTCAGCGGCCCTGATGAGGCGCACAGCGGCGTTCTGGGACCTCTGGGCGAACAAGGAGGCGATCGATCTGACTCCCCTCCCGGAGCCGATCGTCGATCTCTACCGGCGCTCGCTGCTCGTCCTGCGTACTCAGATCGACGCCAACGGGGCCATCGTAGCTGCCAACGACAGCGACATCATTCGGTTCGCGCGCGATACCTACTCCTATGTCTGGCCGCGCGATGGGGCGCTTGTAGCGAACGCACTCGACATTGCTGGCTACCACGAGCTGGCAGGGCGGTTTTACGATTGGAGTGCGGGAGTGCTGACGAAGTACGGCTACTTCCTTCACAAGTACAACCC
>JBBRJW010000245.1:0-5406 GCA_038218705.1 Chthonomonadales bacterium
TCAACGATTTCACCGACAAGCTCGGTATGCGGATCGTCATCGAGCTGCGGCGCGACGTGCTTCCGATGCGGATCGTCAACTTCCTGCTCAAGCACACGGCGCTCCGGCAGACCTTCGGTATCATTATGCTGGCGCTCGTGAATGGGCAGCCGCGAATGCTCAATCTGCAGCAGGTACTGAGCCACTTCCTGGCGCATCGCCGCGACGTGATCGTGCGGCGCACCCGCTATGAGCTTGGCCGCGCCAAGGCGGCCGCGCATATCCGGGAAGGCCTGCAGATCGCTCTCAACTTCCTCGACGAGATCATTGCGCTGATCCGAAGCTCCCCAAGCAGTGAAGTCGCGCGCACGCAGATGGGCGAGCGCTTCGGCCTCACCCAGATTCAGGCCGAAGCGATCCTGAACATGCAGCTGCGCCAGATTGCTCAGCTCGAGCGACAGAGGATTGAGGACGAGTACAAGAACCTGCTGAAGCAGATGGCTTTCTACGAAGATATCCTGGTGACGCCCTCCCGCGTAGTGCGCATTATCAAGGATGAGCTGAAAGCCCTGAGGGACAAGTACGGGGACGATCGACGCTCCAGGATCCTGCCAACGGAAGCGGATGAGATTACCGAAGACGACCTGATTCCCGAAGAGAAGACGCTGGTCTCCATCACGCGCGACGGGTATATGAAGCGCGTTCCGCTCGACACGTACCGCACGCAGCGGCGCGGTGGGCGTGGTGTGCAGGCCGCCAATCTGAAGGAAGAAGATTCGCTCGCGCATCTCTTCGTCGCAACAACGACTCACTATATACTCTTCTTCTCCGACCGGGGCCGTGTCTACCGCCTGAAGGCCTACGAGGTGCCGCAGACCTCGCGGCAGGCGCGCGGCCAGCACCTGAACAACTTTATTCAGGTCGAGCCGGGCGACAAGATCACCGCGATCCTTCCTATCAAGGAGATGACCGGGGCTGGTTACCTCTTCATGGCCACCGAACGAGGCGAGGTAAAGCGCACTTCGCTCTCAGAGTTCGCGAACCTGCGCGTGAACGGCAAGAAGTGCTTCGACATCGAAGATGGCGACAACCTGAAGTGGGTGAAGCACACGGACGGCGATCAGGAAGTGATGCTTGTCACAAGCAACGGCATGTCGATCCGATTTGCGGAGAGTGAAGTGCCCGCGCGCGGACATACCGCCGGCGGCGTTCGCGGCATCGACATGCGCGACCCCAAGACGCGCGTCGTACAGGACTCCGTTGTCGCGATGGACCTGGTTTCGCTCACCAGTCAGCTGCTGGTCTCCAGCATCAATGGGTATGGGAAGCGGACCGACCTCGCCTCCTACCGCGGCCAGGGCCGCGGCGGACGCGGGCTCATCACGATGAATGTCACTGCCAAGACCGGGCCGATCGTCGACGCGGCAGTGGTCGAGCCGGAGGACAAGCTGATGGTCCTGACCGAGAACGGCGTTGCGATCCGAATGGACATTGCGCCCATTCGGGCGACTGGCCGCTCTACACAGGGCGTGAAGCTGATCAACCTGGGCGATGGCGATCGCGTTGCGACCATCGAGCGGCTGATATCGACGGAGGAGGCAGAGCTGGCAGCCAACGAGTTGCTGGAAGAGGCCGCGCCGTCGGATAAGTAGAGGGCGGGTGCGTTTGAAATGGGGGCGAGCGACACAGTCGCTCGCCCCCATTTTTGTACGCCGGGCATGCGCCCGGCGTACACGTGAAAGGCCCATGTCGAGGGACATGGGCCTTTCGTGCATCTCACCGCGCGGATCATGCTTGCGCCGCTCGGATAGGGGACCCGGGCACACCCGGGACGACGTCAGTAGAGGGCCTGTTCCGTCTCGTTGTCGAAGAGGTGTGTGCGATCCATGTCGAACATCACGTCGATCCGATCGCCAATCTTCGCCTCCGATGCGCTGTCGATCATGGCCGTCAGCGGAATGTCCCCGGCCTTCAGGTACATCTCCACGTCATTGCCGAGGGGCTCGATCACGTCGACGTCGACGGAGACCGTATTGCCAGCGTGCGCCTTTACCATGGAAGCGATGCGGGTATCGTAGATGTCCTCGGGGCGAATGCCGAACGTACACTCCTTGCCCACGTGGTTTCGCGCGCGCTCAGCCTGGAGGGCGGGCAGCGTTACCTTGAACGCACCGGCATCGGCCACCAGCTTATCGCCATCCATCGCAAGCTTCACCGAAACAAAGTTCATGGCGGGAGAGCCGATGAAGCCTGCAACGAAGAGGTTTGCGGGGTGATTGTAGAGGGAGAGTGGCTTGTCGACCTGCTGAATAATGCCGTTGCTCATCACGGCAATCCGGTCGCCCATCGTCATGGCCTCGACCTGATCGTGAGTAACATAGACGGTGGTGATTCCCAGGCGCCGATGGAGCTTGATCAGCTCCGCACGGGTCTGGACGCGGAGCTTGGCATCCAGGTTGGAGAGCGGCTCATCCATCAGAAAGACTTTTGGCTCCCGAACGATGGCGCGGCCGAGCGCCACGCGCTGGCGCTGCCCGCCGGAGAGCTCCTTCGGCTTGCGCTGAAGAAGCGGCTTAAGGCCGAGAATATCGGCGGCCTCGCCCACCCGTCGATCGATCTCAGTCTGCGAGAAGGTGCGCCTGGAATTGAAGGGCCATACCTTCCCCGACGCTTCGCGCTTCAGCCGGAGCCCAAAGCTCATATTGTCGTACACGCTCATATGCGGATAGAGCGCGTAGTTCTGAAAGACCATCGCGATATCGCGGTCCTTCGGCGAGACGTCGTTTACCACCCGTTCCCCGATCAGAATCTCGCCGGATGTTGCCTCTTCGAGCCCCGCGATCATGCGGAGCGCCGTCGTCTTACCGCACCCGGAGGGGCCGACGAGCACCATGAACTCTTTGTCGCGGATCTCCAGATTGATGCTGTTGACCGCAGTTACTTTGTTAAATGACTTTGTAAGGTCTTTTAGGACGACACCGGCCATGGTTGCGCAAACTCCTCATTCAAGCGGTAGGGAACGGCAGAAGACGATGGATGCATCCGGGCAAACATTCGTGGTCGTCGGGGCTCAATCTGCTCACTTGCACGCATTATACCTCAGGTTCACGCCCCGCTTGATTCTTATAGTGGACCCTCGTGCCATGCGATGGCCGGCCGCCACGCAGGCCGATGCAGAGCATGCGCGCAAAGTGCGAGCTGATGGCAGCGGAGCTTAAACGAACAAATCTCCCGACGGCTGCGTCCTGTTCAGAGCCGAGTGCGCCTACCAGTTCAGGGAGAACGGCCGAATGTCCTCGTTCATGTTTGCAACCGGGATCGAAAATAGCTACCCAACCATTCTCGGGCCAGGCGGCAAAGACAAGCGCATCGACGAGATGGAGAAGTGCGGGCACTATGCGTGCTGGCAGGAAGATTTCTCACTGGTAGAGGAGATGGGTATCAAGTACTTGCGGTACGGGCCCGCCCTTTACAAGACTCACCTTGGGCCCGGCCAGTACGACTGGTCGTTCACCGATGAGACCATGCAGTCCCTGCGTGAGCGGTGCATTCATCCGATTGTTGATCTTTGCCACTTTGGTGTGCCCGATTGGCTGGGCAACTTTCAGAATCCCGACTTCCCGGTCTATTTCGCCCAGTATGCGGCCGCTTTCGCGGCACGCTATCCCTGGGTGCGGCTCTACACCCCGGTCAATGAAATCTTTATCGCGGCAACCTTCTCCGCGCAGTATGGCTGGTGGAATGAGCGACTCGCCAGCGATCGGGCCTTTGTCAACGCGCTCAAGCATCTCTGCAAAGCCAACGTGCTCGCCATGCGCGCGATCTTGAAGATCAGGCCGGATGCCACTTTCATTCAGAGCGAGTCGAGCGAATACTTCCATCCCGCCACGCCAAACGTGCTGCGCCAGGCGATGGTGTTGAATGAGAAGCGCTTCCTTTCACTCGATCTCACGTATGGTCATCCTCTCAATGTCACGATGTACGAGTACCTTCTCGACAATGGCATGACGCGAGAGGAGTACCACTGGTTCGGCGATAACCACGTGAAGGCGACCTGCGTGATGGGCAACGACTACTATGTCACCAACGAGCACCTGGTGCATGAGGATGGATCGACCTCGGCATCGGGCGAGATATTTGGCTACTATGTGATCACGCACCAGTACTACACGCGCTATCGAATTCCGGTGATGCATACCGAGACCAACATCACCGAGCCGGCTTGCGAGCAGTGGCTCTGGAAGGAGTGGGCCAACCTGTTCCGGCTTCGGCTGGACGGTGTGCCGATCCTCGGGTTCACCTGGTTCAGCCTCACCGATCAGGTGGACTGGGATTCGGCCCTCCGCAACGACGTCGGCAATGTCAACGCGCTCGGCCTGTACGACCTGAATCGCAAGATGCGGCCGGTGGGAGCCGCCTACCGGAAGCTGATTCAGGAGTGGAAGGATATCCTGCCCACGGGCAGCACCAGCACCGAGAGCACTCTCGCCTCTGTCTAGGAGCCTGCCCCAGAATAAATCGTTGTGCAATTGGCCGTGCCGGCAAATGATAACGCGACTCGCCTGACGAACCAATGGGCATGGCATGCGAATTCCGTAGCTACGCACCCCGCCAGGTCTTCCTGTTGCCGCCAAATCCTCGGGACTGGCTTCCGGACGGGCGCGGCGTCCGCTTCTGGGCTGACGGCCGGTTCAAGGGATTACTATACGTTCCTCGATGAAAGGGCCACGCTAATGTCTACCGATCCTCTCGAGGAGATCATTGGGGCGTCGCTGCGCGCTGTAGTCGGAAGCCCGCTCACCGATGTAGAGTACTCTTTCCTTATCTTTCGAAGGCCCGTTGTTTCCTGTCGATGATCCGAATAGTCTGGGTCTCATCGCGGTAGGGCTTACTTTTGGGCTGCCAAGGCTTGACGTGGCGTCGGACATTGGTGTTCGCTTCCACTCAGCCGAAAACTGCGCGTACCATATTGTTGCGAGAGCAGTGCCGCGCGGTGGCCGGCACATCCGGCAATCAGAACATATAATTCGTCAAGCCGCCAACCGATCCGGAATCTGGGCAGCCTTGCTCGGACAAACGTTACTCGGAGCCCGGATATATGGCATGGGGAACTGCCCGTATCTCATTCGACTGTACTTTGGTGAGGGTGCGGCGTCCCTGTGTGTCGGGTATGGTGGGGAATCACTGCTCCTTGGTGATGGTGACGAAATCCTGGTGCTGCCGGACGAGCGCGCGCGCACATTGCAATCAACTCTCACCGGGCTTTGGTCATGCCAGTGCCGGATTGGTGCGGACTCGCTTGCGACGGCCTGGTTTTGATATAATAAACTGGCCCACTTCGATACTGTAAATTGGCCCACCTATTCGCAGGTTCGCGGCTATCCTGAGACTGGATTAATCCAGCCTAAGGAGGACCGCGTGGATAGG
>JBBRJW010000246.1:0-5397 GCA_038218705.1 Chthonomonadales bacterium
CAGCGATATGAGCTGGAGCGGGCGGGCGCGCGTGGAGTGGAGCGCCAGGGCGTTCAGCATCAGAAGCATATCGTGCGACGGCAGAGAGGGCTCTGGATTCGCCGGCGGCATGCTGGCGGCCTGGATCCCCGAGCCGAGCCCTTGCGCTATCATGCTGTCTCCCGTCGGCAATGCGGGTGGACTATCCGAAGGTGACTCATCGGGCGACCCAAGCAGCGTGCGGTCATCCGACTTATCGGGCCCAGGCGCGCTCCCAACTGGCGGTCCGACCGGCGTGGATCGCACGGGCGCGGCGGGAGGGGCAGGCCATCGGTAGGAGCCGCTTATGGCGAGCGACGCGAGCTGCTCGGAGTCGCGGCCCGCGTGGGTGAGCGTCATCTGGCCGGAGCGCAAGAGTTTCACGAGGTTGGACGCCAGCATCGCGTTGGCCTTCGCCTCGTCCGCTGCAGCCATGGGAGGCGTGAGCGGGTCCTCACTCTCTTCAGAACTGGCTGCCTCGCCCTCGCCATACGGCCGGAGCACAGGCAGCGGGATCGCGTTCCGTACCTGCGTCGGCGGGATGATCGGCAGGGATGGAGCGATGGGAGGCGCACTCCGCGCAGGCAAGGCCGGAACCAGAACAGGGCGAGCCCTGGGCATCGGCCCGGCAAAAAGCACGGAGGTTGCCACCAGACCGACGGCTCCGCTCAACAGGCAGAGCGAGACAGTTGAAAAGCGGTTGGAATTTCGGTCTGGCACGGTACTACTCCCTGCGGCATCCCACCATCGCAAAGCCACGGATTCCCTCGCGTCATCGCTGCGATCGACTTTATCTTACCACGAGTCACGCGCGCCGTCAGGGGGGTACTATGGAGGAAGTGCGACGAAAACTAATATAGAGGAAAACAACCATGCGCTATCGATACGAGGAGCTGGCGGGCCTGATTGACCACTCCCTGCTCCACCCAACCATGACCGACGTCGAAATGGAGGCGGGCTGCCGTGAGGCGGCAGAGCTTCAGGTCGCCTCCGTCTGTGTAAAGCCCTATTTCGTGGCGCGAGCCGCCGAGATACTGAAGGGCTCTGGCGTGGCGGCGGGAACGGTGATCGGCTTCCCACACGGCAGCCATGCAACGGAAGCCAAGCGGTACGAGACCGAGATCGCATGCCGTGCGGGCGCCACCGAAGTCGACATGGTGATCAACGTTGGCAAAGCGATTCAGGGCGATTGGGCCTACGTTCTGGCCGACGTCAAGGCGGTGGTTGACGAGGCGCGCAAGCATGGCGCGATCACCAAAGTGATCTTCGAGAACGACTACCTGACAGGCGATGCCATCAAGCAGAAGCTCTGCGAGATCTGCGCCGAAGCGGGCGCGGACTACGTGAAGACCTCCACCGGGTTTGGCTTTGTAAAGGGCGACGATGGCCGATACGGCTATCTGGGCGCGACCGAGCATGATCTCGCGCTGATGCGGGCTGCGTCCCCGCCGACCGTGGGCGTGAAGGCGGCGGGCGGAGTGCGCGACCTCGATGCCCTGATTCGCTGTAAGGAGCTCGGCTGCGGGCGCATTGGCGCATCGGCCACGGGCGCAATGCTGCGCGAATACCGGCGGCGCGCAGGCGGCGGCGATGGCGCGGGGAGCGCCGGCGAAGGTTACTGACAGGAGCGCGAGGAGCTGGGCAAAATGGCGCCTGAGATACTGGTCGTGGGCAGCTCAAACGTCGATTTCATCATGCGGGTTGGCAAGCTGCCGGCAAAAGGAGAGACCGTCACAAACGGCGAGTTCCGCCAGACCTTCGGCGGCAAGGGCGCAAACCAGGCGGTTGCCGCGGCGCGCGCTGGCGGCCGGGTGACGTTTGTGACCGGACTGGGGGACGATGTCTACGCCTCCATCATGGTCGAGAACTTCCGGCGCGATGGAATGATTACGGATCGTATCGTTTTTGCGCCCGGCACTGCGTGCGGCAGCGCCCTGGTGATGTTTGACCGGCAGGGCGATAACTACCTGACGGTCGCCCCGGGCTCCAACTACTCGGTGACACCGGAGGTGGTGGCCAGGTGTGAGGACGCCATTGCCGGGGCGGCGATGGTGATCCTTCAGATGGAGCTTCCACCCGAATCCGTGCGCTGCACTCTGGAGCTGGCGGCCCGCCACGGTGTGCCGACCATGCTGAACTATGCGCCGGTACAGAACCTCGATGTTCCCCTCTCCTCCGCTATCTCGATTCTGGTTGTTAACGAGCACGAGGCCTCCGATCTCGCGGGCCTTCCGGTGACGAATCGGGGCGAGGCTGCGAGGGCGGCAGCGGCCCTGCGAGAGCGCGGGCCCAACACCGTGGTGGTTACGCTCGGGGCGGCCGGGGCGGTGGCGCTCGATCACTCGGGCGAGAGCTTCTCCCCTGCCTTCCGCGTAACGCCCATCGACACCACTGCGGCAGGCGACGTCTACTGCGGGGCGCTGGCGGTGGCCGTGACCGAGCGGCGACCGCTGGCGGAGGCGATGGCCTTTGCGAGCGCGGCCTCCGCCATCAGCGTAACAGCGCCGGGCGCACAGCCCTCCATCCCGAAGCGCGATCAGATCGAAGCGTTCCTGTGCGAAAGGAGCACTGCGCCGTGAGCGATGTTGTCGGACTCCTCACCTCGCAGATCGGGTATGACCTGGGCCTCCCGATGCGCGCCCTCGTACGGGGTCCGCTTGGAACGCTCCCGACCGAGGGCGCGCGCTTCCGGGTGGAGGGCGCGGATGGCTCGCCATCCGCGGCGCAGGAGGGAGCGGTACCCTTCTGGGGCGAGCTCTGGGGAAGCGCCTGGTGGATCGCAGACTTTTCAGGAATCTCCGAGACAGGCGCTTATCGCCTGATCGTGTCCGTTGACGCGGAAGAGTGCTTTCGGAGCGAGCCCTTTGACGTGGGGCCGAACCTGCTGTGGGAGCGTACGTTTCCACACGTTGCGCTCGGGCAGGGCGAACGGCGCCAGCGAATCGCGCGCGACGGGGTCGGCTGGTTCGACGCTGGCATGGAGTGGATGGAGGCAAATAGCCAGGCCGGCTTCCTGGTGGGCCTGCTCGACACCCTGGAGCGCGCGGGGGCGAGCCTGGACCGGGAGAGCCTTCGACGCCTTGAGGCTCAGATCGTGAACGGATGCAGCTACCTGGCACGGCTGCAGGACGTGGCCGCTGGAAAGCCAGGCGGCGAGGGCGCGCTGGTTCACCAGATCTGGCGCTTCGACGATGTCATTCTCCCAGGCGACGTCTCAAAGGCCGCGCTGGTCTGGGCGAGGGCATCGCGGCTCCCCGGTATCGGCGATGCGGCCCTGCGCGCTGAGTATCGGGAGCGCGCTGAGCGTGCGCTCGGATGGCTCCGCACGGCGACTCCGATGGGCGGCTCTGGCTTCTCGCGCATCAACCACGGCGCACTGCCCGATGCCCCTGTGCCCGACGAGTGGATGACCCGCGACCTGCTGATTCAGTGCGAGGCGGCGCTGGAGCTCGCTCTGGCGGGAAGCGCCGCGAGTAGAGCGGAGTGCATCGCGCTGGCGCAGCAGGTGATGGCCCGCCAGGTACTTCCCGACGCACCTGAGGGCGAGCTGTACGGGCACTTCCGCACCTTCGACAGCGCCAACTACACGGAGAAAGCCTGGGTGCATAACGGCGAGGGCGGCATCTTCGGCGCGGATGCGGGAGGGCAGTTCCCATTCCGAATTCTGCCGCTGATGCGAATGGCGGAAGCGTGGCCGGACCACGCCGACGCGCCGAAGTGGCGCGAAGCGGTCCGCCGATTCGCCTACGGCTTCTTCCTGCCGGCGTGCCAGGCCAACCCGTTTCTGCTGCTGCCGCTGGGTTACTTCGAGGGCGAGGGGCTGCTCTGGTTCGCCGGACTCTGGCACGGCATGAATGCCGCTTACGGCTTCGCAGCGGCGCTGGCAGCGGAGTTCGGCCTCCTCTATGGCGACCCGGCTTTCCAGGAGATCGCGGTGGGCAACCTGCAGTGGATCGCCGGTCTCAACGCCGGGATCACAGCGGAGAGCCTCTTCGCGTGTCATCTCTACAGCCGTGACGTGCCCGACGGCGTGGCTCTGCCGGTGAGCATGATCCAGGGGATTGGCGCGCGGCAGGCTGGCGGCTGGCTTACCATCCGCGGCTCCATCTGCAACGGCTTCAGCGTAGGCGATCAGTTCCGCTTCGACTCCCCCGCGACGAGGGCGGCCGATGGCCCGCACGCCTTTACCGATGAAGACTGGATTACGCATAGCGGCGGCTGGCTGAGCGGCATCTGCCGGCTCGCCTTTCCGGGCGACTAGCCCCGCTAACGCGGCGCGCAGACGGGACCCCGTTTCCGGCGAAGCCTTCTGGGCCGGAATACGCCATCCGTGCCCGCAGAGTCTTCCGGGCCCGGCGGAGCGACTCGCAGACGCCCCCCTATCAAGCAAAGTCGGGCGGTCCGGCGGAGCGCCAGCCTATCTCTTCTTGGCGGCAGGGTCGTCCGGTCCATAAGCGCGCCTGCCTATCCACCTATGCCAGCTACTCCAGCAAAGTCTTCCGGCCCATGAGCGCGCCCGCCTATCCACCTACGCCAGCTTTTCCAGCAGAGTCCTCCGGTCCATAAGCGCGCCTGCCTACCCCTCTACGCCAGCTATTACAGCAAAGTCGTTCTGCCCATTAGCGCGCCTGCCTACCCCCCCTGGCCCCCCTTCCGGATTCGCTCGCGCGCCTGGCTTCTCGCGCATGGTCAGGCTTCCGGCTTGCGCGCTCGCCGGAAGGGGGGGTCGCGAGCCTTTCCCCCTCGGCGGGAGGGGCGCGAGCTTCGCTCGGAGCGCTGGTCCTGTCGTCGGTGTCCTCTTGCCTGGAAACCGGAAAAGCGGGTTTGTGGGCGACGGAAGCCTGCCGCATTCAACGAAGCTGTCGCTTCACTCGCCGGGGCGCACGAAGACTGTGGCACCCCCCTTCCGGCGAGCGCTCATACCGCAGAGATTGCGCCTCGCACAGGCCTAAGCGCGCGAGCGGATCCGGAAGGGGGAGCAGGCGCGCTAATGGGGCGGTTGGCTCTGCCAGAAAGGGAGACGAGGCGTCAGGCCGGCCCGCCCGAGCCCCTGCACGGAGGGGGGGTAGGCAGGCGCGCTGATGGGTCGGAAGGCTTTGTGGAGGCACGAAGTCGGGGGATAGGCAGGACGCTAGCTAGACCGCTAGGTTGTGCCGAGAATGGGGTCGGGGGTTAGGCAAGCCAACCGGCGCGCGACGGTCTGCTTGACGCATCCAGACGGACAGAGGCTGAACGGTTGCGGCCGGAATTCGCTCTTGACAGCGGCCCCTGGCCGGGGTATACTTCTGGCCGTAACGTCGCGTTTTTGGCGCGCGTTTCAGCGTGTGTGGGGGTGTAGCTCAGTGGTCAGAGTGCCTGCCTGTCACGCAGGAAGCCGCG
>JBBRJW010000247.1:0-5379 GCA_038218705.1 Chthonomonadales bacterium
GGATTTGACAACCCGGTTCGGCTCCAGCCGCCCGGACGCCAGGGGTCCGATTTGGCCCGCTATCCGGTGCCGGGCCTCACTGCCCCGTCCTGCTGACCAGTATCGGGCCTCATCGCATCTGCAAGTCGCCCTGCAATCCCGACCACCAGATGTGCCAACCAGGCCCAGGCAGCGCAAGCGCCAAACAGGCGGGCATGAGAACCGAACAGCCAATTGCCCGCCCATAGAAACGCAGAAACGTACACGGCTGGCATCAGTATCGCTCGTCGCAGAGCCGTCAGCCGACTGACTTTCCCCTTGGCTTGGGGGCTGATCCGAATGCAATAACTCTGCAGTCCCGCCAAAACCGCGCCCACAACGCAGCAGACGGGCGACGCCGCCAACAGCGCCCAGAAAAGCGCGCGGGTAGTTTGTGCGCTCCATGGCGCGGCAACCCACCGAACCTGCTCGGCTACAATCAGCGTGGGCAGCAGCATGTTGATAAGCGAGGCTGACAGCAGGAACACGGCCCACACCGGCCCGCGCCTGACGGACCTCAATAACACTTCGGCCAGCTTGTTCACCTCCGTGGTCACGAATCACACTCCCTTCTCGGAAGGCTCACGCCATCCGCAAGGCCAGCAAACGCCCCCGAAGTCTCACTACATTCCGCCGGTACAGCCATGCGGCCCCGCCCTGCGACATTCCGTTGCCGACGAGCACGCACAGGGCGAGATTGCCCACGGCCAGGCGAAGCTAAGCCGGGACCTGAAGACATGGGCCGGGGCACGCGGCATGCGATCTCAGTCATCCATTCCGGAGCGGAAGATCCTCGCGGCGCAGATTCGCGTGGGGCTCGGCGTCCACGTGAGGCTTCTCTGCGGTTCGGACAGGGGCCGTGGGGAAAGGCAGGCGGTCCCATCGGGCCCGCTATTTGGCTGCCGCAGGGCCACCAAAGAGCTTCCGATAGAGCGCAGCGGCCCTGGGATACGGCGAGCCTTTATCGCCCCAGCTATGGTTGCCGCTCCCGGGCTTCGGGAAGCCGCCGGGCCAGAGGGTTGAGACGCCATCCGCCGGAGCTTCGAAATAGCACTCCATGTAGACGTTGTGCGTCTTCATCCAGTCGAACATGTTCTGGATATAACCGGGGTCATCTCCGCCCGCTCCCCGCCCGTTGGGAGCCACCTGCCACAGTCCCCATTCCCCGACGATCAGCGGCACGCTGCGCCCTGCGATTGCGCCATTCCGCTTCAATGCATTGGCTGCCGAGGCGAAGTCCGCGAACCACTGGATGCGCGGCTTGATCGACTTCTCCCACGCCAACTGCTGTGTCGCGGCATCGGGCTGCACGCCTGGTTTATAGATACCGGTATAGTCGCTGTCGTAGTTGTCAAACCCGATGTAGTCAACAAACGCATCGCCCGGATAGAACTTCGCGACCGATACTTGTACGTTCGCGTCGGTCGGGTTCCACAGGAACTTCACCTTGATCTTCGGGTCGCGGGCCGCGACAGCCTTTCGTACCGTGGTTACGACGTTTTGCCACGACTTAATGAAGTTGCCTGGCATCCCGTGCATTGCATTGAGGTTCCCATAAGGGTCCCATCCACCATCGAATTCGTAGTCGAGCCGGATGATGACGCTCTTATACTTCCAGTCCACGATGTTATTGCCCAGGTTTACGAAATGCTGCATCACCGCGGGATCGTTGTCGGCCTCGAGCTGCCACTGCTTGTCCGCCCAGGCGAGCTTCTGCTCCCAGCTGTGGCTGCTCTCCGGATCATATGGCATAGAGCCGATTCCGAGCAGGATCTCCGGCAGCGCCTTGATCCCAACTCGTGTCTGCTGCTCGCCCCAGCGGTTGTTGTACCAGCCTTCGGACGTGTCGCCCCATTTCGACCAGCCGCCCGGGTCGCTCTCCGCGCCGAGCCGCGAAAGGCCAAGCCACGACCGGTACATTCCCCAGTCGCCGTTTCCGCCCAGGTCAGTGTCCGTCGCCTGTGTCCAGAGGTAGGCCGACTGGATAAACGGGGTCTCTGCCCTGCCGCACTGCCCGAGAAGCATCGCTCCACCGACCAGCAAGCACACTCCCAACGTTTTGATCGCGCCGCAGCGCTCCCGGTAACTCGTCATCGATCGCTCCCGGGCGAGCCCACCTGGTGTCTGGCTCGCCTTCAGGCTTCGGGGCTCAGTCCCACAGAAAGCCGTCGCTCAACATTGTGGCACAAGCGTTCCGTCCCGCGCGAGAGGTGAAACAGTCCCCCGACGCGAACGTACAGGCAGCTCGCATCACCCTTTCGGAGGCCCGCTCTTGCCCGATCCAATCATCCTCGCTCGTACGCTTCTGCTCGTCACACTTGCCGCGACGGCGGCGCGATGCGCGCTTGGCGCAGGGGACGCCCTCGGGCCCATCAAACTGCCCTCGCAGAGGGTCGTCATAACGCCCGGTGCGGTCGAGATGCCCGGATATCGATATGTTCGGCCGTCCGCACTGCCGGCGAATCGCACTAGCAGCTGGATCTGGCTCCCGGGCTCGCCCCCGGCGGGCACCATGGGCCTCTTTCGCCGCACGTTCGAGCTGAAGGGCGCGCCTGCTCGGGCAGATGCGTGGATCAGCGCCGATCGCCACTATCGCCTCTATGTTAACGGAGCGCTGGTCTCGCGCGGCCCTGCCGACCCGGGCGCAGACTACCCGGGGGGCAAGAGCCGCGGCGACACTGGCATCACCTACTGCGACTACCGCGACCTCTCGCCATGGCTCCACGCCGGCGCCAATGTGCTGGCGGTCGAGGTCTTCGCCGACCGCATAAGCGACTGGTACGGCGCCTCGGATGCCCGCGGGCTCTTTTTCGAGGCGCGGATTGCTGGCAGGCAGGGCGCGGCCCTCCGCCTCGGGTCGGATGCATCGTGGCGGTCGCACTCCGCTGGCTATTTCGACCATTCGGCCGCTCCGCTCACCTACCGGCCGGAACTCGAGCCGACCGGATGGCGCTTGAGCAGTTTCGACGACTCGGCGTGGAGCTTCGCGGCGCTCGCTGGCGACCACTGGCCCGAGCTGACGGTAAGCGAGCTGCCGCCGCCGATGGAAGCTATTTATCCACCCGAAAGTATCGATCGCGCGACAGCCGGCAGCGAGACAGCAATCGACAGCAAGACCGGCAGGGTTAGCGCAACGATCGTCCGAGATGGCTCGTTCGCAATCCGCTACCCACGGGTCCTCGCGGCGTTTGCGGGGCTGCGGGTTCACGGCGGACTCGGCGCTACACTCACGCTCGGAATGAACGAGGTCGATGCGCCGGGCGGCCGCCGCTCCGCCGCGATCCGCCTCACAGGCGAGCGCGCCCAGTTTGAGACACCGTTCTACAGCAGCTTCACCGTGCTCAACGTAGAGGCGCGCCATGTCACGCAGCCCATCGTGATCGAGGAGCTCCGGGCGATCTTCACCTCGATGCCGGTAGCCTGTACCGGCCAGTTCGAGTGCAGCGACCCGAACCTGACCGCGCTCTGGAGCGCATCGCGGTGGGCCCTGGAGCTCTGCCAGCAGGACCACCACCTCGACTCGCCGGACCACCAGGAGCCGATCTGCGATCCCGGCGACTACCTGATCGAGGCGCTGATCAACTACTGCGCTTTCGGGCAGCCGGAACTGGCTCGTCAGGACCTCCGCAAATATGGCGCGCTGCTCCGCCAGAACCACTACATCACATTCCATACCAGCTACGCGCTGCTCTGGCTCCAGATGCTTCTGGACTACACAGACTATACCGGCGACAACGGGCTGGCTCAGGAGCTCGCGCCTACGGTGGAGGGCCTGCTCGCTCAATTCGAGAGCTGGCGAGGCCGAAACGGGCTGATCTCCGAAGCTCCTGACTATATGTTTATGGATTGGGTCAACATCGCCGGCATCGGCTGCCACCATCCTCCGGCAGTGATCGGCCAGGGTTACATGACCGCGCTCTACTACAGGGCCCTGGCCGATGGTGCACGAGTGGCCCGGCTCGTCAGCCGCCCGGACCTCGACCATCGCTATACCGCGCTGCGGAAGGAAGTGGCGGTCGCCTTCGAGCGTGAGCTGTGGAGCTCTGAGAAGCAGCGGTACCGGGACGGAAAACCGTTTCAGACGTCCGTCAAGCCTGGCCCCTGGCTGCCGGCGGACACTGATATCGAGACGTTCAGCCCGCACGTCAGCACGCTCGCCGTCCTCTACGATCTTGCGCCTCCGGAACGTCAGGCCGCGCTCATGAAGCGCGTGATGGCCGACAAGCCCCTCAACTGTCAGCCCTACTTCTACCACTTCGTGCTCTCCGCCCTGGCACACTGCGGCCTCTTCGACACGCTCGGACCGGCGGCCATGAGCCGGTGGCGGATCAACCCGGTAACGGCCACCTTTCAGGAGATGTGGGACACGGGCGACTGGAGCCACGCGTGGGGCGGAACGCCGCTCTACCAGCTCAGCAGCCGCGTGCTCGGGATCACCCCGCTGGCGACTGGCTTCTCCCGCATCGGCATCGCACCGACGCTCTGTGGCCTCGCCTGGGCAAAGGGCGCAGTTCCTACCCCGCACGGAATCGTGCGCGTCGCCTGGCGCGTCGATTCAGGCGGAATGACGCTCGACGTGCAGGTCCCACCCGGCGCATCAGCCGACCTGACGCTGCCGCTCGGCCGGTTCGATCAGCCCCATGTCCGCCTCGACGGGCGTCCGGCAGCTCTCCCGGGCGCCATGACCGGGCTGAGACCGGGCAGGCACCAGGTCACTATCAGCGGCGTGCTTCTGCCGCCCGGAGCCAGACCGTAGACCCTCGGAAGAAATCACGACAGGCATTGTTTCTCAGCCGCTAGAATTGGCCGTCTTTGCTGCGGCGGAGCGAACGGAGGAACCGACCTCCAAACGGTCCCGGCAAGAGGCACGAGCGAAGTGCGGCAGGAGCCCTTCTATGAGTGTCAATCGTACCCGTTCGCTGGCGGCCGCCCTGCTGCTGGCTCTCTTAGGCGGCCGGGGCCTTTCCGCTGCACAAACTCCCCCTCCCGTCTCCGCCCGTGCCGGGAACGTCGTCCTCTTCAGCTCGCCCGAGGGCGCACTGGAGAACCGTTCTGTGGAGGGTCGCTCCGGGTGGGGCGTCCGCGCGGGCGGCTATCTCTACGCCGACCTGCCCGGTGTTCACTCCTCCCACATTCGGCTCGAGCTGCTGGTGGCCTCTGGCGGACGGTCCGCAGAGATAGCGGTTCCATACGACTCGTCCGACGAGTCGATCAGGGCCGATCCCCGCAACCCCGGCGCATGGAAGCCCTCGCGCATCAACGTACTGCCCACGGCTGGATGGCAGACCGTTCAGCTCGAATGGAAAGATGCCCGCCTCGCGCAGACATGTAACGGGCACGACTTTCGCCTCGAGCTGCCAT
>JBBRJW010000248.1:0-5378 GCA_038218705.1 Chthonomonadales bacterium
AGGGCACTCTCCATGGCGGGCGCGTGTTGCGGAGACCTCTTGCTGAGGCTGCCGCGCTGCGCCTGCGGCGCGTAGTATTATCGGGCTGCGCTCGTCGCCATGGAAGGTCGCGCTTGGTCGGCGCGGGAAATCGGCTACGACTCCCTGTCGGCGGTCCGGCTGCCGAAGTCTCACTGAGAGGCCTGGGCCCGTGACTTTGCGTCCCCGGCTCACGCCGGGTTTGCCTTTTTCGGTTGGAGCGCATTGCGAGCTCTGCCTGGCTGGGCGCGGCTCACAGTGGTAATTATGGTGGCGCAAGCGCTCGGCGTCACTCGCCAAAATGCTTGACTTTGAAGGGCGGGAAACCTTGCTCTGGGCATGGTGGGGTTGGATGGCGGTTCTAGGCCTTGGCATGGGCCTCCTGGCGGCACTCAGCCAGGGCGCGGGGAGGGTCTTCATGAAGACTCTCGCGGTGCCGGTGGTGATTGTAGCGCTGCGCCTGCTCCTGCCCGGCCTCTATCCTGCCAAGAACAGCGCGCCTTACGCGGTACTCGATTACGCCATCATCGCGGTGACCGGCCTGATCGGGGATTATCTGCTGGGCCTGAAGCTCGGCAGGCACGATCGAGCCGGTTTCCGCAGCGATTCCGTCGGGCACTGAGCTGCGGTGCGTCCCGCCATTGGAACTATGACCCGCTCGAGGGGCGTAGCCACACCTTGAGACTGACAGAACGACGAGGAGACGTCCACATGAAATTCGGCATCATTGGAGCAGGAAGTGTGGGCAAGGCCCTCGGCGAGCGCCTGAAGGCGGCCGGTCACACGGTTCACTGGGGCGTACGCGACCCCGAAGGGGCAGCCTACACTGCGCTCGGGGCAACCACCGTGCCATCGGCGGTGTCGGACGCCGACATCGTCATCCTCGCCGTGCCCTGGGCGGCTGCCCGTGCTGCGATCACAACTGCAGGCGATCTGACGGGCAAGATCCTGATCGACGCGACGAATCCGATCGCGCCGGATTTCGCCGGCCTGGTCGGGCTTGACGGCTCATCGGCCGCCGAGCTAATCGCGAGCTGGCCCCACGGCGCGCACGTGGTGAAGGCGTTCAACACCATCGGCTCCAATATCATGGAGGATCCCACGTTCGGCGGAGGGGCTCCCGCGCTGCTTATCGCCTCCGACTACCCCGATGCAAAGGCCCGGGTCATGGCCATCGCAGGTCAGCTCGGTTTCGATCCCATCGACGCAGGGCCACTTAACATGGCGCGGTACCTCGAGCATTTTGCATGGGTATGGATCGCGCTCGCTGCTAAGCAGGGCCTCGGCCGCGAAATCGCCTTCCGCCTGATGAAGCGGTGATGCCGCCCCCGGGGCCATGGCCGGCTGGCCGCCTCTGCGTGCTCGCCCGCTGCGTGATATAGCCGCTCAGCTCAACAGAGAAGAAGGATGTGCTCGAGAGGAACGCTCTGGCATCGGGAACCGTGAGCATGATGCTGCCCTTCCTGGCCAGCGCGGGATTGAGCTGGAAAGTCAGCTCTCGCGCTCCGTGCGCGCCCTCCCGCACCATCAGGTCCGCGTGGAGGTCGGGACTGCCGTTCCCGGCTCCGATCTCCAGCGCCGCGCTCAGCAGCTCCTTCAGCTTTCCCTGCCGGGGAATCTCCATATGTACCAGAACGGCGTTGTCCGAAACGCGTTCGGCGGTGAGCGTGTAGTGCAGGTCGAATTCGGCCTGCGTCTGGTTCGTCACGGTAACGCCTTCACTCATCGCCTTCGCTGGCTGCGCCAGCGCCACCACCAGCAGCGCGCAAAGCGCTAGCAGACACTTCTTCATGGCATAAGCCTCCTCCGCATGTTTGCCGGTAAGACGTGCCCCGTGCTACTCGGGTTACACCGCCGACCGAGCAGACCGGCACTCTGTTCCATCGCGCCCTCTGGCAGGCGCGAACGGGTGCTGTGGGGCAACTCGCAGGGCACATGGGCGCTCCTCTGATCCGACCGGGGCCAATCTATCAGCTGCTTACGCGGTGCGCCCCCCTCACCGCAAACCGGGGGCCAGGCGCCCGCTGAAAAGCTCGCGTCGGAAGCCCTCTGCACGGTGCGCCCCCCTTTCCCCCAAATTTGGGTGGCCAGGGGGGCGCACTACTTCACGCGCTGCCCCGCCTCAGCGACGGCTCTTCCGGCGCGCGGGAGGCACGCGAAGGCGCAAGCAAGCTTCGCTCTGCTCGTTCGCTAAGGGAGGGGTGACTGAAATCGCTTGCCAATGGTCCCGGCTTCGCCTGCTGGTTCGAGCCGGCCGCGTGTTGGCCCGCGCCTCCGAGCAGGGAGAGTTCCCGGCAAGTGCTTCTCACCCTGTGCACGGTGCACGGATTTCATCGCGCCGAGAGGGAGCGAGTGCGCACGCCCCTCCCTTAGCGAGTGAGTATCGCGACGCCAGAGTCCGAGATAGAGAGCCGTTGGCGCGATGCGAGCGAGCGGTGAGGGGAGGGGCTGGGGGAGAGGAAACACCCATCCGGCCTTAACCTCTCCTCTGCGGTGGACGGAGGGCAGGAGCAGCATGGCGCGCTCAAGCGCCAGAAGGCCTTACGGGAAGGGCGCGAGCTCGCCCCCAGAACCTGGCGCATCCGTACACCGAGAGGCTGAACGGTTACGCTGCGCCGGGAAGTGCAAGCACTTGCACTTCCCGGCCTGTTTGTAGTGTCCTGAAACGGTTGGGGCTTACTTCCTTCGTCGTTTGAGGAACAAGCCGCCGGAGAGGGCGCAGCCAGCGAGGAGGGCGATGCTGCCGGGCTCGGGCGTGGCGGCAGGCGCGTCGGCAGGCGCAAACGCGAGAAACTGCGGGTTGCTCAATCCGGAGGCGAAGGTTGTCTCGACGCCCCCGGAAGTGAACATATTGATGCTGTTGCTGCCGGAGTCGGCCTCAAAGAGATTTCCCGCGCTGTCGAAGGCAATACCGAGGGGCCCGCTCAATCCGGAAGCGAAGGTTGTCTCGACACCGCCCGAAGTAAACTTGTTGATGCTGTTGCTGCCGTTGTCGGACTCAAAGAGATCGCCCGCGCTGTCGAAGGCAAGGCCAGCTGGTGTGGCCAATCCGGAGGCGAAGGTTGTCTTGACGCCGCCCGACGTGAACATATTGATGGTGTTGCTTCCGGCGTTGGACACAAAGAGATTGCCCGCGCTGTCGAAAGCAAGGTCAATGGGTGATGACAATCCGGAGGCGAAGGTTGTCTTGATGCCGCCTGACGTCAACACATTGATGGAGCCGCTAATGTAGTCGGCCTCAAAGAGATTTCCCGCGCTGTCGAAGGCAAGGCCGATGGGGCCGCTCAATCCTGAAGCGAAGGTTGTCTCGACGCCACCCGAAGTAAACTTGTTGATGGAGCCGCTATTGTAGTCGGCCTCGTAGAGATTGCCCGCGCTGTCGAAGGCAAGGCCAAAGGGTATGTTCAATCCAGAGGCGAAGGTTGTCTTGGCGCCGCCCGACGTGAACTTGTTGATGGAGTTGCTACCATAGTCGGACCCGTAGAGAGTATCTGCCGTGGCTATAGGCACGAGTGAAACCACAAGCAGGCCGGCGAAGGCGGTGACAGCGAACGGAGAGATGCGAGACATAAAAGGATACTCCTTACCATACAGGAAGTGGGAATGCGCTCAAACGTCAAGCGTGCTACCCACGGGGAGAAAGAGGGCACACGGCAGCGTATCAGGCTGCGTACAGGGCAGCCAGGGCGGCTGCATCGTCAGGAATGCCCGATCGCCAATGAGTAGGGCAGAATGATCCCTCTCCATTCGCGCAATCCGAAAGGTAACGCTCCGCAGTCGCATTGCGTTTTTTCACGCGCATGTCATCACCCCTACTGCTATTAGATATCAGCCATCGACATAATAATATGGGAAGCTCGACCGTTTGTCAAGACGATTTACGGGTCATTTTGCGCAAACAGAGGCTGAATAGCGCGCGACAATTCAAACTCTCTGGCTGGACTTTCCAGAAGACTCGCGCGAAGCGTCTCAGGGAGAGGAGATAGATGACCGCAGGCGGCGCTGGATAAGGTCGTTACCATGGGCTGGTCGCAAGCCATCCGCGGCCCCTCCCGTAAACGCTCGCTCGCTTAGCGCGGGAGGGATGACTGAAATTCTGTGCCACTGTTCACGCCGGAAGTCTGACAATGCGCGAGAAGCCATCCGCGCGAGCGGATCCAGAAAGGGAGATGGAGGGTTACGCATCCGCGCTCATGGACCCGGACGCTCTTCTGAAAGGAGGGTTAGCCTGGCGCGCTCACGCGCCCGAAGCCCCTGGCCGGGGGCCAGACGGGCGCGCTCAGAGCACAGCCCACTGCCTACGAGGCAGGGGGCAACAGGCTCTTCTGCATCGCCTCCAGCAGGTCGCTCACCGGTACCACCGTCAGGCCGTCGATCTTTGGTAGCCGGCTCACGTTGTGCCGGGAGACGATGGCGCGGGAGAAGCCCTGCCGCGCGGCCTCGCGCAGCCGCTTCTCAACCTGCGACACCGCCCGCACCTCGCCGGCGAGGCCCACCTCGCCCAGCAGGATGGTCTCGGGGGTCACTGCCTGCTCCCGGAAGTTCGAGGCCACCGCAACGGCGGCGGCCAGGTCGGCGGCGGGCTCCATGATTTTGATGCCCCCCGCCACGTTCACGAACACATCCTGCTCCGCGATACGCAGCCCGATCCGCTTCTCGAGTACCGCAAGGATCATGCTCACGCGGCCGGGATCCATGCCGGTCACCGTGCGCCGTGGAGTGGCCAGCGTGGAGCGAGCCACCAGGGCCTGCACCTCCACCAGCAGCGCCCGGCTCCCCTCCAGCGTCGATGCGACCGCCGAGCCCGTCTGGCCCTCGGCGCGCTCCGCCAGCAGCAGCGCCGAGGGGTTCTCAACCCCCACCAGCCCGGACTCGTGCATCTCGAAAATCCCGAGCTCGTCCGTCGAGCCGAACCGGTTCTTAACCGCGCGCAGCAGCCGGTAGGCGTGGTACCGATCGCCCTCGAAGGTGAGCACCGTGTCCACGATATGCTCCAGAACGCGTGGCCCTGCCAAGCTCCCCTCCTTGGTAACGTGGCCGATCAGCACGATCGGCACCCCTGCGCTCTTGGCGAAACGCGCCAGGTGCGCTGCGCACGCCCTCACCTGGCTCACCGAGCCGGGCGCGGACTCCAGCGCGGAGTCGGACATCGTCTGAATCGAGTCGATAATCGCGAGCGCTGGCCGGGTATTGTCGAGGTGCTGGAGGATCACGCTGATCTCGGTCTCAACGCTCACCAGAAAGCGCTCGGTGTCGGCATGGAGGCGGGCAGAACGGAGCCGAATCTGCTGGGCGCTCTCCTCGCCCGAGATGTAGAGAACGGAGCGCTCTTCGTCGGCAGACGTGTCGGAGGCCCTGGG
>JBBRJW010000249.1:0-5361 GCA_038218705.1 Chthonomonadales bacterium
GTGGATCAGTGTGTCTGGCCCCTGCAGCCGCGAGCCGGGGACACGGGAGACAATCTGGCTTAAGAGAACTGGAGGCGTCATGAGCTCGCTCCGAAGGATCGGATTACTATATAGTACACGCAAATAAAAAGGGGCCGTACCACGGGCGAGCCCGCGTGAGGGTACGGCCCAAAGCCGCACTGCGCATCGGAGCGAGCGCGTGCGGAGTTCGTATGAGCCTTACGCGATCAGTCGAGGGCGGGGGCGACATGCACTGCCCGGCCCATGTGAATCGCGTGCTTGGAGCTCACCTTCATGTTGTGCTGTGCCGCGGCAAGCTGCATGGAGTCCGGGTCGTCCTCCGGCACGCGCCATACTGCCATCAGCCGCCGGGTGATCTCGCGAAACGCCGGGGCGGCCACTTCGGCCCCATAGTAAGCTCCCTGCGGCTCGTCGACGGCCACCAGTATAACGGCGCGCGGCACGGTGGACGAGCTCGCCGGAGCGAAGCCGACAAACGATGCGACGAATTTCCCTGGCCGGTATTTCTGAGCGGTTCCGGTCTTTCCACCGATTGTGAAGCCCGGCATGGCGACGGTCTTGGCAGTGCCTTCCGTCACCACGGAGGTGAGCATGCGGCGCATCTCGGCGCTGGTGTTCGCCGAGATCACTCTCCGAATCACCTGAGGCTCAAACTTCTGAAGGGTTCTGCCGTTCAGGTCCCGCAGCTCGGCTACGAGGCGCGGCCGCATCAGCTTCCCGCCATTCACGAGCGCCGCGTATGCCATTGCTACATGGAGGGGAGTTGTGGCGATCGACTGGCCGAATGCTACTCGAGCGGTCTTGGCTTCACTGTGGACGTTCTCGCTCCTGTCGAACGAGAGGCGCCCCGGCTTCACGCCAGGCAGAGGCAGGTCGTACCTGCTGAATAGTCCGAAACGAGTGTCCGCGCCGATCAGTGCCGCCGAGCCCATTCGAAGCCCGATCTGGGCCGCGCCGATATTGCAGGAGTGGATCAGAATGTGCGCGGGGTCGCAGGACCCGTGGACCTCGTTATGCGCGCAATGAATGGTTTTCTTGCCGATCTGCAGTCGGCCAGAACAGAAGAAGTTGTTGTTGAGCGAGATGCTGCCCCCATCGAGCGCGGCGGCGATCGTAAGCGCCTTCAGGGTGGAGCCCGGCTCATAGAGCATCGTGGCGCATCGCTCCCACTGTGCCTCCGGCGTGATGGTCTTCGTATGTCCCGGGTTGGGATCGTAATTTGGAATCGAGACGAGGGCCAGCACATCGCCGGTCATCGGATCGACGGCGACTACCGAAACGCCCTTCGGATGAAACTTATCATAGATCTTCCGGGCCTCTTCTGTAATGATGTGCTGAGCTTCGGAGTCGAGGGTGGTGACCACATCGCGTCCATCGTGCGGGGCCGTGACTGACGCCATGGTGCCGGGGATCATGTGATGGAGCTTGTCCAACTCGGCGGTCGCGGTTCCCTGCTGTCCACGCAGCAACACGCCGCAGGCGCGCTCCAGCCCTGCACGTCCGATGCCATCCGTGCTCACGAAGCCGACGACCTGTGCAGCGTTCTCGCCGCTGGGATAGTTGCGCCGGACACCGTCAAGAAGGTCAAATCCGGTGGGAGCGGTTCGCGGATTGTCCTTTAGAACCTGAAGTCTCTGTTCGACTTCGAACGGAACGTTCTTACGGAGGGAGACAAATCGCGTCTTAATGCCTCCGGAATAGCGCGCCCGTGCGAGCGCCACAGTCTGACTGAGCTGCTCGGGAGTCATCTGTACGAGAGGCGCGACAGCCTGTATGGAGCGCGCCAGCCGCTTCTCCAGTTTGGCCAGCGTGACAGGGGTTGCGCCGGCCGGACTCATACTCGCGGGATCGAATCCCAGCTCCCCGGAGTAGAGGTTGACAGCGAGTGGGCGTCCCTGGCGGTCTTCTATTGAGCCCGACTGCGCAGGAAGAGTGATGACCCGCGTGCGTATGCGCGCGGCCTCCAGGCGGATGGCAGAGCCCTGATGCACCTGCAGCCAGAGCAGGCGGCCGAGGAGAACAAGATAGGCTGCGAGCACCAGCAGAAATACCAGGTTTATCCGGCTGACAGGAACCTCGCGACGCGGTGCAGTACGAACGGCCATGGAGCGCCTCCGATCCGGATCAAGGAAGGGTGATCGTCTGCTTTTCGTCGGCAGGCAGCATTCCGATTGTATTGGCACGCTTCTCAATGGACCCGGGAGTGGTCATGAGGGCCTGCTGCTGTTTCCAGAAAGCCGCCATGGACTGCTCCTGCTTCAGCTGTGAGCTGAGCTTAGATGCCCGGATCCCTTCGGTTGACAGTTGAGCGTAACCGGAAAGGTAATAGACGGCTATTGCGAACACGATCAGGACCGCAGCAACTCCCTGCATGCCCCAATGGGCCTCGAGGCGAGCACTGCGTTGAGGTGCGATGACAATGCGGGGTGGGGCAGGCAGCGCAGCGCCCCCACGCGGCGCTGCCTGTCCTCGTTCGGCCCCCACGGACTGCCGGGGCAGCCGATAGGGGGACGAAGTTTGAAATGCGGTGGATCCGGTCTCTCGCTGTGCTGCTGGCATCGTCTATTCCCCAGGATGGCGGGCGAGCGTCTCTTGCGCTCGACAAGTGCCTAATAGGTGGACCGGTCGCCTTTCGCCGCAATTGGCGAAGGACGCTCCAACTCATCTCAGTAAATCGCGTTCAAAGTCTTCGCGCCGCACGCAGTCTTGCACTTCGAGCCCGCGGGTTGCGGGCAACTTCCTCTTCCTCAGGCACCGAGGGCTTCCGGGTGAGGATCCCCATCGTCGGCTCGGGGCGATCATCCCGAAACGCTGCGGGCGAGGAGCCGGGCGCAGATGGCGCCTTTCCCGCAGCGGCGGCGAAAGCCTGCTTCACAATTCGATCTTCCAGCGAGTGGTAGCTTATGACCACCAGCCTCCCGCCGGGGGTCAGCAGCGACATGGCTGCCTCCAGTCCCTGCTTCAGCTGATCCAATTCTCTGTTGAGGGCAATGCGAATCGCCTGGAAGCTGCGTGTAGCCACATGTATCTCGCGCGGCCAGGCAGACCTGGGAACTGCACTTTCAATCAGCGCTGCGAGCCCGCCGGTTGTTTTGATCTGCTGGCCTGCGGCTCTTCGCGCCACAATGGCCGCTGCAATTCGGCGGCTGAACCGCTCTTCCCCGTACTCCCAGAGTATTCGCGCGATCTCGGTCTCGCTCTCTTCGGCGAGCAGGTCCGCAGCGGTCCGCGAGCTTGTGGAGCCATCCATCCGCATATTGAGGGGCTCATCGCGACGGAAGCTGAACCCGCGGGCCGCATCCAACTGGTGCGAGGAGACCCCCAGATCGAGCAGCACCCCGTCGAGCTTTATGCTTGCTGTAAGTGGCTCCTCAGCGAGCGAAAAAAACATGTTGCCAAACTCGGTTTCGAGGAGTATAATCGAAATCGATCCTCGCCAGGATGCGAGCCGGTCCGCTGCAGCTTTGAGCGCGGCCGGATCTCGATCCAACCCGATAAGTACTCCGCCCGGTGCGAGCCGCGCCGCGATCAGCGCGCTGTGGCCACCGCCCCCGAGTGTTCCATCAAGCATTGTCTCGCCAGGCTGCGGGGCCAGAAACCTCAGGGTCTCCAGGGGCATTACAGGCAGATGATATCCGCCCGGCTCATCCCTGCTCATCAGGCCCCCGGTTCGGCTGCGCCTGCCGCTATGAGCCCGGACTTCAGACTCATGGACGCCCTGGCCGCGTTCTCGGATGTGAACAGCTTGCTCAAGTTGTCCCATTCGGTCCGACTCCAGAACTCGAGTCGGGTGCCGCTTCCGATGATAATCGTGGGCTCGCCTTCGTGAAGCTTGGCCCAATCGCGCAGGTGGCGCGGGATTGAAAGCCTGTTCTGCTGATCCGGATTTACAAACTCGCAGTTGCCGAACATGCGCTGCAGGAATATGGTATCTTCGTTCAGCTCATCATGGACGTTTGCGCTCGCGAGCTCATCTTCCATCGATGACCAGGTTGGCATCGGGTAGGCGCGGATATGGTTTCCTGGGCCGATGGTGAGGACGAACTCGTCGCCCAGCGTCTCCCGAAACTTGAGAGGCACGATCACCCGGCCTTTGTCGTCGAGGGTGTGCTCGAAGCGGCCCCACATCTGACTGCTTTTGGAATTGATCGCCATTCTGGCAGGTCTCGTAGACCGTCTGATAAGCTCGATCAGAAGTTTGTTGGGAGTGAGTTACCAGTGAGCTTCCACTGAGTTGCCCCTGAGTCTCCCCTAACTTCCCCCTGATTAACCCCATTGTACAGTTAGAGTCCCCGACTGTCAAGACATTTTCGACCTCGATCCCGGTTATTTCGAATCTATTTTCCACGTGCATTTGCCTGGGCGTAAAGCGCAGTAAAATTATCAGACATGCGTATGTAAGAAGGGTGGCGCAAAGTGGAAACCGTCCGCTTGCCTGCTCTGGAGCCGGGGATGAGGCGGTAGAATGAGGGTGCGGGTGGAGCAGAGGGGCAACCGCGGCCCAACGGGCGGTCAATTGGAGAAGAATGACGCCATTCGGCGCAGGAGTGAAGGAGGAACCGTGTGGCGGACCCGATACGCTGCTTAACGGACTGGCCTGGAATGCGGGGTCGGAGGGTTCTTCCGCCGGTGCAGGCCGGACAGATTGTCCGGCAGGATCCGATGCAGCAGGCGGTCCGGCTGATTTCACGGCATGAACTGCGAGTCTGGTTCGAGCCGAATTGGGCGGTCGGCCGACGCCTTGCGCGGCGGTTTCCGAGCTGCATGGTCTGCTCCCTTCCTGAGGAGTCCAACCTGGTGAGCCTGCGGCGCATTCCAGCCTGGCGACCGAAACCGGATCTTGGATGTGTGTAGAGCTGGCCTCCGCCCCTGCGGACGCCGGCCAGCCGCGAATTCGACAGAGTATCAGTTGTTCATCTGATAACGATGAAGCTCGTCAAGTAGAAAAGCCACAAGCTGATTCTTCGTGTGTTGAAACTCTCTGTGCGCGTTCTGGCTTCGGGCGGCCCGACAAAATGAGCTCGAAGTTCAACGTGCTGCCCCCCGGCCTGCTTGACGAGCCGGGGGGCAACACCTGGGTTCAGACTCCTAAACGATCTGCATCGGCATCAGAACACAGAGGTAGTCAGGCGGAACAGGCTCGCCTCCAGCTTCAGTCGATGCAGAGGGCAGGGGCCGGAGAAGGCCCGGTTTCAGCCCCTCGGTGATCTCCAGGTGCACCGCCTCAATATCGAGCACTCCCAGCACATCGAGTAGGTACTTTGCGTTGAAGGCTATCTGCACGTCCTCGCCGGTTCGTGCGATGTCGATCTCTTCGTAAGCGTTTCCCACCATCTGGCT
>JBBRJW010000250.1:0-5358 GCA_038218705.1 Chthonomonadales bacterium
AGTCGCCCCAGTACCAGTAGGAGACCACGCACTCGTGGTAAACAAGCTCCCAGAGCGGGATGCGATAGACTGGCCCCACCTGAAACTTAAGCAGCTCCGGCGTGGGCTCTTCCAGCCGGTCCATGTTGCGGCCGGCATCGGGCAGTCGATAAGGCCCGAGGCTCATCATGCCCTCGTAGTAGTGCACAAAGGGTACAGAGGGGTCGATCCCGGTCTCGGTGCCAAGCACCTGCTTCTCCTCGCCCGAGGTGTACTTGAGGAGCTCCATCTTGAAATGGCGGTCCTGAGCGCGGGTGAGCGGGTGGGCCGGGTTGTAATCCTCGCGGAATGGCGAGGCGGTGGTGGTATCGATGAATCGCGCGAGCAAGGGAGTCTTCGCGAGATCCTCCGGGATCGTTTTCCTGGCGCGAGCGAGTCCCCGTTCCGAGTTGATGACCCCGCCGACGATCACGACTTCCTTGCCGTCCGGGCCAGGCTCCCGATCCTCCCAGCCATGCATCCACTGTCCGTTCGCCTCCCAGACGAGATCCTCTGGCCAACCAGCGCTCATCATTCCGCGCGGGTTGCCAGTTGGGTAGACGTCCTGGAAGATATCATAGCGACCGGGTAGAAACCCGAGTTTGGCAATGGCGGCGATCTCGGAGGGGGAGCCGGACCCGGACCAGAGTATGTGCTCCATGCCGAGCGCCTTCATCTCTTCACAGAGTGGGAGCTTTGCCATGTCCCAGTTCCAGATGTTGGCCGCGCCGTAGATGCGCTCCACGTTCGGGTTCTCGCGTCGCTTCTGCTCGAGGGTCTTGAAGAGGCCGGAAGCCTTCGCGTAGGTCCGGTACCGCTTGGCCATCGCCACGTAGCCGCCCCGGTCGAAGAAGAGGTAGCTGAGCTTCCGGGGGTAGGCGATATGTCCCTTCGTGCCTTCCCAGAGCGGGCGCACGGTGAGCAGTCCCTCGTCGCGTCGCATATCCACGCGCGCGTCGTCGGGCGTATGAATCAGGGTCATCATGCCCGCGCCCGGCGCTGCGCGATCGACCTGCCCGTACCAGGGCATGCAGATCCCGTGCCCGCCGTAGGTGACCAGATCCATCGGGTAGATGCTCGCGTCGTCCACCGGATAGCGGATGCCCTCGTTGAGCGGCAGGATAATGTCCTGACCCGCAGCCGTAGCGAAGGGCTGGACGAAGATGCCCGGGCTGCGGAGCGCGCCCTCCCCGGCAAGCTCAACGCTCAGCTCAGGCGCGCTCGGCGCGAGCGAGAAGGTTGCCTTCAGGTCGAGGTCGTCCGATACATCCCAGACGACCGCGTGGATCTGGCCGTTCTCGAGCCGTGCGCTCCGAATAGCCAGCTCGGCCGCCAGCGGGAGCTGCTTCCAGGTGCGATGGTTTCGCCGGTCTGTTACGGTCAGCAAACCATCAGAGGGCGTAAGGGTGGCCGATAGGAAACGGTTCTGAAGAGTGAGCGGCCCGACCGCTCCTGCCTGTGCGTTCAGCATCGTCCCCTCCTTCACGAGCGATGCGTCGTCGATCCAGAAGCTGCCCGGACCGTTACCGATGACCCTGAAGCCTACCGCGGTGCAGTGCTGCGGAATCACCATCCGTCGGGTGAAGAGCCGCCAATCGTGCTTGCCCAGCGACGCCTCACGACCGTACGACCAGTCGATTGGCTGGCTCGCAGCATCCCGCGTCACCACGCCGATCTCGGCCTCGCCCTCGGAATCACTGCGAATCCAGGCACTGATACGGTATATATCGCCGGGCTTCACGGGGACCAGCTTTGCCTGGGCAACGGACCAATCTTTGTCGCCGCGATGCACTACCCTGAGCGAGTTCGAGCCCTCATGATGGACCGCGGAATCGAGGGTCACGCTTCCCATCCCGGGCTGCCGCATCCAGAGAGGCTCCCAGCCGGGCAGGGCCGCCCCCGAGCCAGCCTCCTCGAAGCCAGAGTTCTGCAGTGTGTTACCGCCCGGGGCGGCCAGTAAGCCGCCTGCAGCGACGAGCAGAAGCGTGGATGAGAGCATCGCACGAACGAGCATATTCATGGCATCGGGTCCTTTATGGCCGCGGGCGCCGGTTCTCACGGCAGAATTTGCGCTGCGCGAGCCAGGTCAGCAGCCCTGGCAGCGTGGAGTTTAGCGCGAAGACGAGCCGGACGGGCCGAAACGGAAGCACCTCAAGCGGCGGGCGGCGGGCGGCCGCACAGCGAACGATCCTGGCGGCGACGCCTGCAGAGGTGAGCACCACGCCTTGTGGCTTGTAGTGCCCGCCCCGCGTATTGTCGAAGAATTGCGTCTGAACAGAGATCGGAACGATCTCTGTGGCATGCACCCCTACAAGTGATCCCTCTACCGCGAGGGCCTGGGTATAGGCATGAACCGCACCTTTGGTGGCGGAGTAGGCACTGATGTTGGGACTGCCGAACTGGCCGGCTCCGGAGGAGACGTTGATGATGCGCCCTCCGCCGCGAGTGCCCATCAGCGCGAGAGCCTGACTGCAGAGCGAGGCGAGCGAAAAGAAGTTGACTTCGAAGAGGAAGCGCATCTCCTCTGGCCGCGTTGCCACGATGGAGGCATTGAGTCCCACTCCCGCATTGTTGACCAGAATGTCGATCGGACCATGCGCCGCCTCAAGCCGTGCGAAGAGGCCCGCAATCTCGGCAGGCTTGGAGAAGTCCGCAACCACGTATTCGGCCTTGCCGCCGCCCTGGCTAATCGATTCAGCAACGGCACGGAGATCGCCCTCACGCTCAGAGACCAGCAGCACACTGCCGCCAGCCGTCGCGAAGGCGCGCGCGGCCGCTTCCCCGATGCCCGACGAAGCCCCGGTCACCAGAACCCGCCGCCCCACAAACGAGATTGCCACGCCTCAGGTCATCCTTTCGCCCAACTTCCGCACGTCGGGGATTTCGCCGGAGGGCGAGCCGACTCCTCCTGAAGGTCACCTTGGAAGCGAAACCAGCCGGTGCGCCAGGCCGTAAGGAGACGTGATGGGCCATAATAGTTAGAGGAGGATTGGACTGATGAAAAATGCGCTCATGTGGCTGCTCTCCGCGCTGGTCGCCTGGATTCTGTTCCGAATTGTGATTGGAGCCGTGGCGACTCTATTCCACTTTGTCATCTGGATTGCGATGGTCTTCCTTTTCTTCTGGCTGATCGGGCTCGTGTACAAGCAGCTTACTCGCCAGAAAGTGTAGAGGCCTGCTTTCGGGGTATCCTCCGACCAGCGATGTCGAAGAATCAGGATCTCGATCAGGTCGGCGGCTCCGCCGCCGGCTCTCGGCCTTTTGACGCCCTCACCGGCGTACTGGAGCGGCTCACCTACCACAACGAGGAGAACGGCTATACCGTAGCCCGCCTCGCAGTGGAAGGGGCCCGCGACCTCGTCACCATCGTGGGCAGCTTCTCGAATCCACTCGTGGGCGAGCAGCTTGTGTGTGAGGGCCAGTGGTCCGCGCACCGCGAATTCGGCCGCCAGTTCGTAGTGGAGCGATACTCCACCAGCAGGCCCGCTTCGGAATTCGCAATCGAGAAGTACCTGGGAAGCGGCCTCATCAAGGGCGTCGGCCCCGTAATGGCCCACCGCATGGTAGAACGCTTTGGCCTCGAAACCCTCAACATCATCGAGCGTGAGCCCGAGCGACTCCTCGAAGTCCACAAAATCGGGCCGAAGCGTATTCAGACAATTCAGCGCGCATGGGAGGAGCAGCGAGAGATTCGCAATGTGATGCTCTTCTTACAGAGCAAGGGCGTCTCCTCCACCTACGCCGTCAAGATCTACAAAACCTACGGCGATAAGTCTATCGCCACGGTCGAAGAGAATCCCTACCGGCTCGCACAGGACATCTTCGGCATCGGGTTCAAGACCGCCGATAAGATCGCCCAGCAGCTCGGCATCGCCCTCGATTCGGAACGACGCATCGAAGCCGGGCTCCTCTACACCCTCTCGGAAGCCACTGAGTTCGGGCATCTCTACCTGCCGGAGCCGAAGCTCCTCCAATCCGCCACGGAGATTCTAACAGTGGACCCGGAGAAGCTATCTCCGGTCCTCGAAGCGATGTTGACCCGCCAGGAGGTGATCGGTGAAGATCTTCCGGGGCCGCTCATTAACGATCGGCCAATCCGCGCGCTCTTCCACCCCGCCCTCTACTACACGGAGATCAGCCTGGCAGCCCAGATCCGAAAGCGCCTGGAGACCCCGCCGAACAGGCCGCTCTCGCGGGACCGAATTTCCGCGTGGCTCGAATCGCGTGAGAAGCGCGACTCGATCCTCCTCTCGGATGAGCAGAGAGAGGCTGTCGCCCTCGCGCTCGAGAGCCGCTTCCTTATTCTTACCGGGGGGCCTGGAACCGGCAAGACCCTGACCACGAATACCATAGCCGCGGCATTCGAAGCACAGCGGAAACGCATTCTCCTCGTCTCGCCCACCGGCCGCGCCGCCCGTCGCCTTGCGGAGGTAACGGGGCGCGAGGCCAAGACCATTCACCGCCTGCTGAAGTACGAGCCTGCACTCCGCAGCTTCCAGTTCAATGAGGAGAACCCGCTGGAGTGTGATGTTCTTATCGCGGACGAAGTATCGATGCTCGATGCGGTGCTGGCCAACAACCTGCTGAAGGCCGTGCCGGAGGGTGCGCAGATAGTCCTCGTGGGAGACAGCGATCAGCTCCCTTCGGTGGGCGCCGGCAGCGTCCTCACCGACCTCATCGAATCCGGGGTCGTGCCGGCGATCCGCCTGACACAGATCTTCCGTCAGGCTCAATCGAGTACGATCGTGACCAATGCCCACTCTATTCGCGAAGGGAAGATGCCGCAACTCGTTCCGCCACGGGAGCGCGAGGGGAAGAACTGCCTTTTCGTAGAGGTGCAGGAGAGCGACGACCCGAACATCACGTCGGCATCGCTCGGGGCACAGCAGGTGGTGAAGCTTGTACGCCGAAGCCTTCCGGCGCTCGGCTACGCCCCGGACGATATCCAGGTACTCTCTGCCATGCACCGGGGGAACCTCGGAGTTGGATACCTTAACGAGCTGCTGCAGGAGGCGCTCAACCCGGCCGATCCCGCGGGACGGAAACCCGAGCTGGTAAGGGGCAGCCGCCGCTTCCGGATCGGCGACCGGGTCATCCAGATCGTGAACAACTACGACAAGAATGTCTTCAATGGCGACGTGGGCACCATAGCAGATATCCGTACGGACGATCAGATTCTGCTGGTGCGATTCCCCGAGGAGACCGTGGAGTACGACTTCGCGGACTACGATGAGCTCCAGCTAGCCTATGCACTGTCGATCCATAAGAGCCAGGGCAGCGAGTACCCGACGGTGGTCCTCGTGCTCCATTCCAGCCAGTACATGATGCTGCAGCGCAACC
>JBBRJW010000251.1:0-5335 GCA_038218705.1 Chthonomonadales bacterium
AGAGGCAGGGACCTACATGGGCTTAGGGATCGCCAATCTGATTCAGATCATCAATCCCGAGCGGATCATTATCGGCACCATTGCGGTTCACGCCGGAGAGCTCATCCTCGGCCCCATACGCGCCGCGGTCGAGGAGTACACCTGGGCCCGCAGTCGGGAGGTGTGCGAGATCGTTCCCGCAGAGCTAGGGGATCGGGCTCAGGACCTGGCAGCGATTGCGCTCTGGGTCTGACGGGCGGCTGCAGTCGACTCACAAGGTCCGTTCGTAAGCCAGAAGTGCGCGGTACCGCAGTTGGGCGGTCGGCCAGTGCAGACGAGTGAGGAGAAGCGGTTGTCCGGCAAGAATGGGCTGCGGGTAGTGGTTACGGGCGCAACGGGGTTTATCGGACGGCCGCTCGTGGCGGCGCTGCTGGGCCGAGGACACAGCGTCACGGCGCTGTCGCGGAGCCGAGTGAAGGCAGAGCGAATGCTGGGCCCTGGCGTGACATGCCGGGAGTGGGGCGGAGCGGGGGAGGAAGAGTGGCGGCTGGTCCTGGATGGCGCAGACGCTGTGGTGCACCTCGCGGGCGAGTCGATTTCCGTGGGCCGTTGGAGCCCGGAGGTGAAGGCAAGACTGCGGACCTCGCGGGTGGACACGACGCGAAGGCTGGTGGATGCGCTGCTCCAGGCATCGGAACGGCCGAAGGCACTTATCTCGACATCTGCAGCGGGTTGGTACGGGGACCGCGGCGATGAGGTGCTGACAGAAGCGAGTCCGCGCGGAGAGGGATTTCTTGCGGATCTCTGTGCAGAGTGGGAGAGCGAGGCGCTCCGCGCCGCGGAGTCGGGCGTCCGGGCAGCTGTGATGCGGGTCGGAATTGTTATGGGGGATGGTGGCGCGCTCCGCAAAATGCTGTATCCGTTTCCGGTTCGGGTGTCGCCGTGGATGCTCGGTCTGGGTGGGCCACTTGGAAGCGGAAGGCAGTATGTGCCCTGGATTCATCTGAACGATGCGGTCGGGCTCTTTGCTGCTTCGGTTGAAGACCCCGAGTATTCTGGACCCGTTAATCTGACGGGACCTGAGGACGCGACAGCGCGTGGACTGGCGCGGTCGATTGGTCGTGCGCTGCACCGGCCAGCCGTGCTGCCCGTGCCCGCATTTGCGCTCAGGATGATGCTGGGGGAGTTTGCCGGTTCGCTGCTCGCCAGTCAGCGACTGAGGTCCACCGTAGCCGAGCGAAGCGGGTTTGCGTTCCAGTATCCGACTCTCGATGCCGCGGTTGCGGCCGCCGTCGCAGATATCCGTGCTGGTTAAGGGCGATATTGTACCGATAGCAGAACGGCCCGGTCTCCATATGGAGACCGGGCCGTTCTGGTACGGTGCGTGATACTCAGGCCCGGCTGCGCCGGCGCCGGGCGACCAGCAGACCGCTGGACCCGAGGCCGATCAGCATTGCAACTGCGCCGGGCTCAGGGGTATCCGGAGTGCCGGTAGGACCAACGTTCCGACTGTAGGTTACGTTTGCGCCCAGTCCTCCGAGCAGATTGGCACCGGGACCGCCCGGGGAGACAAAGCCGTTCAGTGCGACCGTATAGAGACCGCCGTCGCCGAGGTCGAACGTCTGGACGGTCGGGCTGGTATAGGTCGGCGCGATGAGCGCCGAGTTCGCTCCCAGGTGGCCTGTCATGATACCAGTGAAGGTCTTCGTGACGCCGGTATCGGCGAGAGGCTGAATGCCTGTCGGCGATGCCTTGGTAAGATTGAGCGCGATCGTGAAGGGCGAGTCGATCTGCGCGCCCGGGCGGTCCGGAGCCGTGCTGGTTGATGTGAAATTGGCGAGGATGATCTGAGTGCCCATTCCCGAAGCATCGAGCCCGGTAAGGTTCGAGTTATTTATGACGTTGATCTGGCTCCCAAACGTGCTGGAAGGAATCGGGTTGGGAGTGAACGTGCTGACATAGTTGAAAAACTGTGCATGAGCCGCTGATACGCCGCCAAGAAGCGTGATGCCAGCCAGGGCCCCGGTGATAACGTGTCGGTTCATAGTGTGAGACCTTTCAATAACGCGTGCAATAGATTGGTGTTGCCGAGATTCCAGATGTGCGCGTCCATTTTGGACGAGCGATCGTGAACAGACTGCCAGGTAGGTGGCATGTGGCGCGGAATAGTGCGCCAGATCGGTATGGTCTCGGGCGCGAAGATCGGGTGCCGTCCATAGAACGGCTCTCCGCCGAGAGTGTTGTAAAGGTGCATTGCGAGGGGGCATCAAGAGCTCCCGCTCGCCCCGATTTCGGCGTGCCTCCTTCAGGAGGATCGGCCGGCAGTTCGCTCTGTTCCGCACACTGCAGGGCGCATTACCGCGGGTTTGACCCGAGCTAACGCGCAATTGTTCCTGAATTCTACGTTCGTCCGCACAAAAAGAGGCGCTCACCGAAGTGAGCGCCTCTTTAAGACATCAAGAAGGGAACAGAGCGGGCTAGCGCGAGCGTCTGCGCTTCAGCGCCAGGAGAGAGCCAGATGCGCCAATGCCGAAGAGAAGGCCGAAACTGCCGGGTTCCGGTGTTACAAACTGCACCGTTGCGCCGAGCGAGCCAATCGAGCTGCTGGATCCAGTGGCGCTCAGTCCTGAGAACTGTGATGGATCGGTGAAAACGTTGAACCGCTGCCCGTTACCCAGGTCGAACGTCGAGAACGGGTTGGTGGCAAAAGCGATGTTGCTTTGAACCCCATTCTGCGAGATGACGGCCGCCAAGTTCCCGGTGAATGACTGCGTTTGCGACACGATGTTGCCGCCGCCAAAATCGTGGGAGAGCGTCAGGCCGAGGGTAAAGAGCTGGCTAATGCTGTCCGTGGACAAATTCCCCGGCCCGCCCGTTTGACCTGTACTGAAGTTCGCCAGCACAATGGCCGTGTCTGCCGAAGCAAATGTTGGAAGTGCTGAGGAATTTGTTAGCGTGCTCGACCCGGAAGTTGTCGATGTAGGAGTGAAGGTCGTGCTGTAGGTGAAACTCTGCGCGTGTGCAGTCTGGCCTGCAGCCAGTACACCCAGGAGAGCCGGGATTAGTGTCTTGATTTTATCCATGTCAGTGAGCCTCGAAAATCTTGTCTGACCAGCTTGGGTCGAATCTCTAAAAAAGAAACTGAGTGATATAGCCGAGAACAACCATTTCAATCGTGCCCGCATTCATCCGAGCGGAAGGCCCAGCCAACCTGATTAACCCTCAATCTTCAGTATTGCAAGAACCATGCCAAACGGATGCCCTGTGAGAAAATAATTTTTCACTGCATTGGGGACGCGCCAGGCGGAGGAATTGTTCGCTGAAGTGAAGGAGCGCTCAAAACTCGTGGGCGATAGGCTTGAGGCCTACCTCCCACGAGCTCTGGAGAGGAGGCCTGTCAGCGCGTTCGCCGCCGCCGTCGCGAGGCGAGCAGCATTGCAGGAACGCCTGCGCCGAATGCCAGGGCCATGGTTCCCGGCTCTGGAGTTTCCGGCGTGCCGGACGGGCCAACTACGCCAGTGTAAGTGACGTGCGCGGAGAGCGCGCCCTGCAGGGAGCTTCCGTCCGGCGGACCCGGGGTCACGAAGTTCTTCAGGGCAACGTTGTACGTGGAGCCTCCGCCAAAGTCGAACGTGTGGGTGGAGGGCTGGCTGAAGACGCTCTGAAGGTTCGAGGTGTCGGTGGAGATCGTACCGGTCAGGTTGCCAGCAAAGCTGAACGTCTGCGGAGCTCCAACCGGTGTACCGGTGGCGTTCGATTGAATCAGAGTGAGTGCGACCTGGTAGGGCGTGTTCACCGAAGCCGTTGAGCCCGTCAGCGGGCTCACAATAGCGAAATTGCTGAGAATGATGTCCGTTCCCGCTCCGCCGGCATTCGCGCCTCCAGTAAAGGCGCCGTTGTTGACCTGGATCATTGATCCGGGAACATTGGACGGAATCGGATCAGGGGTGAAGACTGTGGAGTAGTTGAAATACTGAGCCTGGCTTGCGGCGATTGAGCCGACGAGGCCCAATCCGGCAGCGATAGTCGTCATGAACTTCTGCATAGGGATATCCCTTTCGTATCTCCGCACATAGTTGAGAGTGACAATGGTCCGATCGCTTCGGGGCAATCGGTCATTCGAAATGTTTGCGCACCTGGCACCGGGCAGTAAGAGCACGGACCAACGGTCCGCTGCAGCTCCTCACCTGGCCCTCGTTCTCCTTTCCGGGCAAACAGCCCTCGGGTGGTCTCACTCGCGGCTGCGCCCAGCGAGGCTGGCCGTAATCGCGAAGCTCTCCTCGGTCCGTCGGATAAGCGACGGACCGGGGTAATCGCCGTGGGACGGCCTGATCCTTCACATGGTTCCCCGACTTATAAGGTCGACCGCCTTTCGGGCAGAGATGAAAAAGCCCCCTTCCCGCAGTTGCAGGAAGGGGGGCTTCAGCCCGGAAAGCCCGAGCAATACCCGAAGGCAGTTCAATGGGCCTAACCGCGCGCGCGCTTTCGGCGTGCCGCAGCCAGTGAGCCTACAACGCCACTGCCGAAGAGGAGCGCCAGCGAGCCCGGCTCCGGAGTAGGCTGACCCGTCAGGCCGACGATGTGCGCGCTCTGAGCGCCCACCCCTGACACCCCCGCAACACCAGGACCTGTAAACTGATTATTGTAGGCGCGCAGAATAAACGTATCGCCGGTGCCGAACGCGAACGTAGCCACGTCGGCGAGGCTGGAGCCATTGTACGTAGGTACCGACGACAGGGATGTGTAGGTGTTCGAAACGTTGCCGGCGTTGCTCGCAATGGTGCCCGTGAGGGTGCCGTACAGGAATTGAGTGAGGGGCGCGGCGATCGCGATATGCGAGCTGTTCGCGTCTGTGATCGTGACCGTGAGGCGGTAAGGAGCGCCGGTGGTGAACGCGCTGTTCGCCACGTATCCGAGCGTCTCAGGCACGCCGCGAGCCGAGTTGTTTGTCAGGTTCGTCAGCAGGATATCGGTTCCGCCCGTCGCATTGCCGTTCGCGGCGTTCTGGCCGGCAACCGTCATGTTGGTTCCGTTAAGGTTTGTCGTAACCACAGCGCCGTCCACATAGTTTGTGCCGTCATACGCGCCGAACGTTACGGAGTAATTGAAGTACTGAGCATTGGCCCCGACTCCGGCAAATAGGATTCCGGCTCCGACCGCGACTGAGTGAATTGTGCGACTGCGCATAGTTACTCTCCTGCAATGGAATTGTTCTGTATCTCGGATCGAGCGCTGGCACGGGTCTAGTGAGCGGATTACCCATTACCTCGCTGCCTTACTCTCACTACGTGCACAAATTGTGCCAAGTCGAGCGGTCATATCACGCCTGTGGCCTAATTGACACCGCTTGACACCT
>JBBRJW010000252.1:0-5327 GCA_038218705.1 Chthonomonadales bacterium
GCTCGGCGCATACGAGTTCGCCGCGCCCGGGGAGCATGTGCCGGCAATACCCACGCTCGTTATCGGCGAACTAGCGGGGGGTGTCCGGGAGAGCGCTGCGCGGTGAGCCCCAGTGGCCCAGGCGGTCCGGAGGTGTGGGCCACTCCTCCGGGTAGATCAGGTAGATGAGATTGGAGGAGCGCTTCCAGGCGCGGGCGAACGCCTCCCTGGTGAAGACGCGCCGACCCACCTCGCCCCGCTCGGGATGGAAGCACGGATCGTTCAAGATGATTCGCCCGTCCGGTGCAAAGCCCCGGCAGACCATCAGATGCCCTGGATCTTCATCCCTCTTCTTACCCAGCAGCAGATCGTACGAGACCGAAACGACCGGCGGCACCCCCGCCGCCGTCCACTCCGCAAGCTCCTCCATCGAGTCGAGGCGCGTTACATAGGCGCGCATCCCCGGCAAGCTTCCGGCATAGGCGGCGTTGAACGCCCAGTTACCGGTACCATTCCAGATCGGATCGTCTACTCCATGAGCCACTGCCGGCACGTCCAGGTCCCACTCCGGTCGATGCCGCACTCGCGCCCAGTAGGCGAGGAGCATGCTGACGGAGGTAGGGCTGCACCATCCGGAGCCGTCCGGCCATCCGAGCTGGGAGCGGCACGGCACGTCGAGCTCGCCGCTCGAGCCGTGCGAGCCAGCGGCCGGGGCGGCGGGTGCGCCGGGTGCGCCGGGGGCTTCCGTGGCGAGCGCGGCGAAGGTGAGCGCCGGCAGCGCTCCCGCACGGTCTGGTCGGAGGATAAACCGGATCTGGAACCGGCTGGCGGCACTCGCGAGCACGAGCGTATCGGTGAGGACGTTGCCGTCGGAGTCCTTCTGCCCGGCGAGGCTCTGCCGAGGCCAGGTCAGCCCGTCCGGCGACCAGTCGCCGAGGCAGTACCAGCGGGTTGCGGCAGCATCACCGAGGGCGCGGACCTCGGCGCGCAGCCCGCTCCCGGCGGTGGCGCGCGTATTCCAGGAGAGGATCGCCTCCCTGGCGGGGCGCACGGTGACCTCGGGCGATGTGATGACCACGGTTCCGGGCTGGTCGCCGGCGGCGCGATCCCAGCCTCGGAAGTCGGTAAAGGATGTGAGATGCCGGTGCGATGCGGGGAGCATGATGGCCGCGGCCATCATGACACCGAGTGCGATTACAGGCTGCATCTGGCTGCTCCTCTACCGTCAGTCTGCGTGTCGGTCCCGGCGGCAGCCGCGACGGTCGTCAGGTCGATGGGCGAGAGCAAATCACGCAGATGGGTCTGCGGGAGCAAGCTCTCGTGGCGGAGCCTGCCCACGATGATTCCTGGCGAGATGCCCGCCTCGTCGGCCCAGGCCGCAACTTTCTCGCGGGTAAACGGCCGGCCTGCAGCGATCCTCTGATAGAGAACCGGGGGAAGCAGGAGATCGGCGGCGAATCGATCCGCTTCCTGCTCCCGGCTGTCCAGTTCGCTTCTCCGCTCAGGTTCGAGGAATGCCTCCTTCTTGCCATGCTTCAGAATATGGGCTGCTTCATGAAAGAACGTGAACCAGAAGATATCCGCGCGCTTATAACGGTCGCTAAGCTGAAGAAGGGCTCTGCCGGGGTTGAGCCATCGGGTGAAGCCGCACACTCGCGCCTTCGGGAGTGCAGGCACGAGCGCTACCGCGACACCGCACTCCCGACAGATCACCGATAGCTGAGGCAGGAAAACGTCCTGCGTCTCAAACGTCAGCCGCCTGATTTCGTGCAGCGCCTGCGTGAAGCGACTTGCGTCGAAAGGGGAGCAATCCATAGCACGCGCCAGATTCTCGCCGCGCTGAAGCCACGCGCCCAGCGAGTTCGGGTCGCTCGTCTGGCTACCGGAATGCCGATAGTATCCCTGAGCCGCCATCATGCGTGCGTCCCACTCCTGGGGCGACGCTACGCGAAGAAAGCTGAGAAGCTCCTCAAGCTGGGAAGTTGGGTCACTTCGCCGAGAAATGTAAAGGTTTGCCACCATATCGGCGATCGGGAAGCCCTTGAGCCACTCGAGTGCCTGCGCGAGCCGTGCGCGATCGCGCTGCCGCGCGAGGGTTTCCCGGTAGGCGGCTTCCATGCCATTCCAGAAGCGCGCCGAAATCCCGAGCACTCGCTCCAGTGCGAGGGCCGTATCGTGGCTCAGCGGCGCCTTGCCTTTGATGATCTCGTTAAGAGTTTTGGGAGCCAGGCCGAGACGCCCGGACAGCTCCTGCTGGGTTAATCCCCGATCATACAGAACCTCCCGCAGGGTATCGCCAGGAGTCGAGGAGAGATCGGGAACGTACTGGTTTTCTATCTGGCTATTCATGAGTGTTCACCCCAACCTGCAGAATCCGGATTACCGTAAACGCCGAAATGTCGTGGGTCTCGAGCACGGAATCCGACAGAACGGGCTCAAAGAGCAGCCCATAGGGTCCGTCTAGATCCGCAGACCACTTACCCATCCGATTCCCCTTCAACGGGTGACAGCGCGAATGGACGAGCTTGAATTCGCCCAGGTTGGCCGCCTGCCGCATCTGGTCGAGCCGCCGGCCGAGGAGCTTACTGCGGAGTGGGACATGGCCCGATCCCGCTTGCCGGTATCGCAGCACTCCTTCTCCAGTCTGCTCGTCCGAAATAGGATGTCCACGGAGTCCGTCCTCGATATTCTTTACGTAAATGGTAAAGAATATTTGATCATACTCCCATTGTGTTACCGTCCGCAAGAGCGGATTTCACAAGGGGCAGCAGCCGGGTGCGTTCTCGTTTCCTGGTCCCCGGCCGTGAGGCTCGTGCCGGGAACGCGAGAAGTCCGCGGGAGCGGCGGAAGCCCGGGTATTACGGCTCGTCGCGCCCCTTGCAGTGAATCCGATCCGTGGGCTATAATGGAGTCCGGGCGCAACGGGAAACCCCTGTTGCGCCCATCGCTTTTTCCACGCTCTCTGGCGCAATCGCGCGCTCCCCACACGGAAGGCTTACCGATGCCACAGTACCAGCAGATGAAGAAGGGGTACGCCCGCGTTCGTATCCTGCCAAAGGATGCCACGCTCGCCTACATGACCCTGATGCGTGAGACCGGTGGCAAGCTACAGGTACTCCCGAACGATGTCTACGTGATCGAGGAGCGCCTCGTGAACCTACTCAGCGAGAAGCAGATCGAGTTCGAAACGATCGAGCAGAAATAGCAGTATCACAAAGGATTGGCGGATCGGAACATCGCGAGGCGCGCGACCACGTCCGCTTACTTTCCCTGGAGGGGATGGGCATGACCAAGTATATATTCGTGACCGGCGGCGTCGTCAGCAGTATCGGCAAGGGTATCGTTACCGCGAGCCTCGGCCGGCTGCTTCGCAACCGGGGCTTCCGGGTCACGATGCAGAAGCTCGATCCCTACATCAATGTCGATGCGGGAACCATGAACCCGTATCAGCACGGCGAAGTATTTGTAACCGAGGATGGCGCGGAGACCGATCTCGACCTCGGCCACTACGAGCGGTTCGTCGATATCGACCTTACGCGGCGCGCGAGCGTTACCACGGGCTCGGTCTATCGGTCGGTGATCGACAAGGAGCGGCGGGGCGACTATCTGGGCGGGACCGTGCAGATGATTCCGCACGTTACCAACGAGATAAAGGAGCGTATCCGGGAGGCCGCGCGTGGCGCCGAGGGCGAGCCCGATATGGATGTCGTTATCGCCGAGGTGGGGGGAACCGTTGGGGACCTGGAGGGGCTGCCATTCCTGGAGGCGATCCGGCAGTTCCGCAAGGACGTTGGCTCTGAGAACGTGATGTACATTCACGTAACGCTGATCCCGAATGTCGGGCCGTGGGGCGAGGTGAAGACCAAGCCGACCCAGCACAGCGTCATCAAGCTTCGAGAAATCGGAATTCAGCCGGATGTCCTGATCTGCCGGACCAAGCGCCCCATCTCCCAGGAGATGAAGAATAAGATCTCGCTCTTCTGCGACGTCGAGCCAGAGGCCGTAATCGAGGGCGCGGATGCTGAGACGATCTACGAGGTTCCGCTTCTCTTCGAGGAGGCTGGCCTGGCGGACCTGGTGGTGAAGCGCCTCGGACTTCCGCAGGTAGCTCCTGACCTCGCGGAGTGGCGGCAGATCGTGGAGCGAATCAAGCGGCCGGAGTTCACGGTGGACGTGGCCGTGGTAGGCAAGTACATTGAGAACGGCGATGCGTACCACTCGATTGCCGAGGCGCTGATGCATGGCGGGATTGCAAACAACTCCCGTGTCAACCTGAAGTGGATCGACAGCGAGGAGCTGGAGTGCGGCGATGTCGAAGAGCTGCTGGGCAGCGTCGACGCTATCCTGGTGGCTCCGGGATTTGGTGGGCGTGGAGTAGAGGGCAAGATCCGCGCGGCCGAGTATGCGCGAACCAGGAATCGCCCGTTCCTGGGCGTCTGCTACGGTATGCAGATGGCCGTCATTGAGTTCGCGCGGAACGTAGTGGGCTTGAACGGGGCGCACACTGAAGAGGTGATGGCGGATACGCCGCACCCGCTGATACATATCCTCCCGGGTCAGCGTGAGATCGTCGACAAGGGCGCAACCATGCGCCTGGGAGGGTATCGCTGCCAGCTCGTTGCGGGAACGCTCGCGGAGAAGCTGTACGGCGCATCGTTCGTGTATGAGCGGCACCGCCATCGATACGAGCTTAACAATAACTACCGTGAGCAGCTGGCAAAATGCGGGCTGGTCTGCTCGGGCCTCTCGCCAGACTACCGGCTGGTCGAGATTGTCGAAATTCCGGCGCACCGCTATTTCATTGCGACTCAGTTCCACCCCGAATTCCGGTCGCGGCCGAACCGCGCCCATCCGCTCTTCAACGGATTGATTGCCGCGGCGGTATCGGAGAGCCAGCGGCCCTTTGCGCCCGAAGCGGAAGATGACACGCCGCCGCCACCCCTGGTCACCGACGAGCGTCGGGCGAAGCCGGGCGCTGGCCGCCGGCCGTATGTGGTAGACGATGCCGAAACCGACGAGGTGTAGCCAGACGTATGCGAGTTAATACCCCGATGGGCTCATCGTCAGGGCGCGCAGGCGCTTCCAGCCCGGAGGCTCGGGCAGGGCGGCGCAAGCTCTGCCGCCTCTACTGTTGGCTCTACTTCTCCCTGGGGATATCGTGCCTTGTGCTCGGAGTGATTGCCCTGTTCTGGACAGGCCTCCTTAGCCATGGAGCCATCGTTCATCCGGATTACGGAGTGCAGATGATCGCTGCGGTGCTCATCGTCTTCGGCGTGAGCCGCATGGTACAATCGCTTATCGTAATCCGCCGCTGTTAGAAGGATTGAAACCTACGTGAACTCTCGCCT
>JBBRJW010000253.1:0-5323 GCA_038218705.1 Chthonomonadales bacterium
GCCGGTCGAGGAGAAGGAGAAGTTCATGATACCGATGTCTTCGGCAAAGCGCGAGGGCTATCAAGAGGGCCGACTGGAAGGCCGACAAGAAGGCCGACAAGAAGGCCGCCAGGAAGGACAGACCGACCTGTTGCTTCGCCAGTTGAACGGGCGCTTCCCCGGACTGCCGGAGAGCGCTCTCCTTCGCATCGAGCGACTGAACGCCGAGCAGCTCGACGACCTGAGCGTGGCCATCTTCGGCTTCACCTCGCCCGCCGATCTGAGCACCTGGCTTGATCGACGGCGCTAGACTGCGGGCAGCCCCGCAGTTCGCCCCCTCGCTTGGCCCTGTGCAGCCGCGCCGTGGCGCATAGCAATCGTGCCGTTTGCCGTCGCGCCTGGTCCCTCACGGGACTGGGCGCAGCGTGTTTTGCGGGGAGGCCCACCGGAGATACACCACGTGCTCATTCCACTGCGCCACGATCGCCATGCACCGCGGGCCACTGATCCTGTCGGACTCGATTTGGTCCAGCAAGACGTTACGACCGGCCCGCAGTGGCATGGGGAGCATAACAACCACGTAACCTGGCGGCGATCGAATCGACGATTTGACAGTTCCGCGCCGCGCGCGATTGCTGGTATACTCGTCGGTAGCTTCGCTGAGCGGTGCAAGCACGGCGAGCGAAGGTTTCGGGAGCCGACGCGACCCCAAATTCCAACCGCAAGAGCGGCTTCCTACGAGAGGATTTTGATATGGCTAAGAAGCTCCGTATTGGTCTGGTGGGCGTCGGCGGCATCGCCAACGGCAAGCACATGCCGAGCCTGTCGAAGCTCGACACCGTTGAGCTGGTCGCCTTCTGCGACATCGTTGAAGAGCGCGCGCAGAAGGGCGCCAAAGAGTATGGCGCACCGGGCGCGAAAGTCTATACAGACTATCATAAGCTCATCGCGGACAAGACGATCGACGTGGTCCATGTGTTGACCCCGAACGCCGTTCATGCCGAGGTTACGATTGCGGCGCTCAAGGCCGGCAAGCACGTTATGTCCGAGAAACCGATGGCCAAGACCGCGGCAGACGCACGCGCCATGCTCGCAGCACAGAAGAAGTCTGGCAAGAAGCTGACCGTCGGATACAACAACCGCTTCCGTCCCGACAGCCTCTACCTGAATCGGGCCTGTCGCCGCGGTGACCTGGGCGAAATCTACTTTGCCAAGGCCCACGCAATTCGTCGGCGAGCAGTCCCAACCTGGGGCGTCTTCCTGAATGAGGAGATGCAGGGCGGCGGTCCGCTGATCGACATCGGCACGCATGCGCTCGACCTCACTCTCTGGATGATGGACAACTACAAGCCGAAGATGGTGCTCGGAACCAGCTACCACAAGCTTTCGCAGCGCGAGAACGCGGCGAACGCCTGGGGCCCGTGGGACCCGAAGAAGTTTACCGTTGAGGATTCCGCGTTCGGCTTCATCACCATGGAGAACGGCGCATCCATCGTGCTCGAGGCGAGCTGGGCCCTCAACACACTGCAGGTGGACGAAGCGAAGTGCACCCTCTGCGGCACCGAGGGCGGTGCAGACATGATGGGCGGACTCCGCATCAATGGCGAGAACTTCAGCAAGCTCTACGCTACCAATGTCGACCTCGGCGCTGGCGGCGTGGCCTTCTATGAGGGCAAAGCCGAGAGCGATGCCGATCTGGAAGCGCGGCTCTGGATCGAAGCGATCCTGAACGACACGGACCCGGTCACCATGCCGGAGCAGGCCCTGGTGGTCTCCGAGATTCTGGAAGCCATCTACGAGTCGGCGCGCACGGGTAAGGCTGTCTCCTTCAAGTAGCCCTGCATCGAGCCTGATACGAAGAGAGCGCCCCGAGAGCCACTCTGGCTTTCGGGGCGCTCTCGCTTCTTGAACCTGTCGACTCGCGCCGCTTCTCTCCCGGCGCAATCGCCTGCAGTCAGAAGGAGGAACGCCCCCGGTCTGCGGAGTATCATAGCGCACGCACAATCGCTGATCGGAAGGATTCCGCACGTGGCAACGAACCCCGACCCCCCCGCAAGCGGGCCATCTTCGGAGCACGCTCCGCTCGACCAGGCCTCCGAGCCCGCACGCGCACGTCCACAACCTGTAACCGCTCGGGCGCTCATCATGGGGCTGCTCCTGATTCCGGTGATGTGCTTCTGGAACGAATACACGGAGATCGTTGCGCAGGCCACCGACCTGGCCGCGATGTCGCTCATCATTGCGGTGGTCTTTGCGCTCTTCGTGCTCCTCCTCATCAACCTCTTCCTGAAGCGGTACCTGCCCCGATTTGCTCTCTCCCAGGCGGAGTTGATGTTCGTCTACGTCATGCAGACGGTCTCCATCGGCATCTCCGGCATCGGTATGATGCAGTTTCTCAATACAATGACCGGCAACATCTTCTACTACGGTACGCCGGAGAACAAGTGGAAGGAGACCCTGCTGCCAGCCGTGCGGCCCTGGCTCCTGCCGCAGGAATCGGTCACCAAAGCCTTCTACACCGGCCAATCGACCTTCTGGCGCATGGACCATATGGCGGTCTGGGCCGCGCCCAGCCTCGTCTGGTCATCATTCATTGTTGTCCTGCTTGGCGTGATTGTCTGCCTCAATGTGCTGGAGCGCAAGCAGTGGGTCGAGCGGGAGCGCCTCAGTTTCCCGATCGTCCAGCTTCCCCTCCAGCTCACCGAGGATGGCGGCTCGGCAAAGACGTTCCTGAACCGGTCGATGTGGATCGGCTTCCTTATCCCGGTCATACTCGAATCTCTGGCGAGCCTCAACTACCTCTACCCCAGCGTGCCGTTCCTCCCCATCAAGCCCTCCGACGCGCGCCTGAACCTCTCGCCCATGTTCGCGACCGCGCCCTGGAACGGCGTGGGATACTTTGTGCTCTCGTTCTATCCGCTGGTGATCGGCCTCACCTATTTTTTGCCGCTCGACGTCGCCTTCTCGCTCTGGTTCTTCTACCTCTTCACCAAGGTGGAGAATGTCCTCGCCACCGGCATGGGCTACCACGACCCCGGCGCAAGTCAGGCGATGTCGCGCATCCCCTACACCGGCGAGCAGTCGGCCGGCGCGTTCATCGGCGTGGCAGTCTTTGCGCTGTACGGCATGCGCAAACAGCTCAAGCAGATGTTTCTCTACGCCTTCCGCCCCTCCACGCGAAGCACTCTTGACGACACGGACGACACCAATGAGCCGATGAGCTACCGTACGGCCTTCCTCGGAGCGGCGACTGGCTTCCTGCTGCTCACGGGCTTTGGAATGGCGATCGGGATGAGCTGGTATGTGCCCATTATCTTCTTCGGGCTCTACTACCTCTATGTGATTACCTATACCCGCATCCGCGCCGAGGCGGGTCTCCCGTGGGGTCACGGCCCGGACATGAATGTCCACGAGCTGATGAAGTCGGGTGTCGGCACGCGAGGCTTCACCTTCCCCAATCAGGTCGGGCTGAACATCCTGCTCTGGCACGACCTCGACTACCGCTGCACTGAAATGGCGAACCAGCTCGACGCCATGAAGATCGGTGAGTCGGCGCGCATGAACCTGCGCCACGTTACGCTCGTGATTCTGCTCGCCACGGTCGTTGGCGCTTTCTCCTCATGGGCAGCAGTGCTAACGTGCTACTACCACTATGGCGCGGCGACAGCGAAGGTCAATAGCTGGCGCACCGATATGGGCTCCGTCCCCTGGAAGACGCTGAAGGACTGGGTGGATAATCCAACGCGGCCCGATCTGCCTCGCCTGCAGGGCGTTGCGATGGGCGTGCTTGTGACCGCATTCCTCATATCGATGCGTACCCGCTTCACCTGGTGGCCCTTCCACCCCATCGGCTATGCCGTGGCCGGCACCGGCACCATGCCGTGGCTCTGGTGTGCGACGATGGTGGGATGGATGGTGAAATCGCTCATTATCCGCTATGGGGGCATGAGCTCTTACAAGCGCTTCATCCCGTTCTTCATCGGGCTCATTCTGGGGGATTACGTAACCGGAAGCGTGTGGGCCATTTACGGCTCCGTGTTCGGGGTGAACACCTACCGCGCCTTCCCCATCTGATTCCGCCTCCGCCTGCACCTGCGGCGGAGGCTCTCTGGCTTGGTCTACCCCGGTAATTCAGGCCGGTGGGTATGTTACACTCCTCTACAGGACCGGGACCCACTTTGCGAGTGCGGCCGAAGCCCGCGTGCCGTGCGAGAGCTTTCGGCGCGAGGTTAATGAGCAACGACCTCACCAGTCGCTCGTATACTTGACCCCAGGCGAGTCCAAACGGAAGTGGCTCAACGAGCAGCCATCAACCCCAGAAAACTTACTCACCAGGTGGCCTAAAATTTCTGGGGTGTGTCAAGCTGAGCTCAGCACGCCAGCGGAATCGGCAGCAGAGGCGCGTCACAATGACCGTGTCGTGGTTGGAGGCAATCCGCCTGCGCCTCCGAGGGCCTGCTCCACAGCCGTGCGCATGCCGGAGAGTGTGAAGGGCTTCTCCAGAAACACGGTCGGAGGCCCGTCGCCAGAATCAATTCGCGACGCGGCGAGCGGATACCCGCTCATCAAGACTGCCGGAAGCTCGGGCGCGAGTTGCCGCAGGGCGGCCAACGTCTGTTCGCCGTTCCAGCCAGGCATCTCCATGTCGATAACCGCCAGCAGAACCTGAGCCGCGCCGGGCTGAAGCAGCTTCAGCCCCTCCATGCCATCGCGCGCCTCTGCCGTGGCATAGCCGAGCTTTGTGAGAAGGCGCGCTGTTACGGCGCGCAGGGCGCTATCGTCGTCGATGACGAGCACCAGTTTCCCGATATGCGCACCCATGCGCCATTCCCCCCGGAGCCGCTGAACGCGGCTGCCGACCGATGAGAACAATCCCGTTTCATGCGATCTCCTCGCCCGTAGTCGATGGCACAAATCGCCCGTGCAGCACCCCGCGCGCACTAATAAGATGCTGGGCCATGTGGATAACGTTGGCGCGGCGGCCGCGAAGAACAATCACCTCCAGGCAGTTCTCCTCCGTGAGATGAATATGCATGGCCACCTGCACCGTCTCGTGGTCGTGGTGCTGCATCTGGGTCAGACTCTCACTGAGCTGGCGGGTGGTGTGCTGGTAGACAAGCGTTACGACCCCCACCATCTCCGCGTCCGGCGCAGCGTCTGGATCCTGCCAGCGAGTCTCCACGATCGCATCGCGAACGAGATCCCGCACGGCCTCCGAGCGGCTCGGGTAGCCGCGCTTCGTGCGCCACGAATCGAGATCCCGCACCAGAGGACCGGGCATGGATACCCCAAAACGCACAAGCGAATCCTCGATTTCGGATGGCGCACTCGCCGATGGTGTGCC
>JBBRJW010000254.1:0-5314 GCA_038218705.1 Chthonomonadales bacterium
ATGATACGGCGGGCATGCTCCGCAATGTCCTGCTCATGTGTCACGATTACCACCGTCTTGCCATCCCGATTAAGCCGCTGGAAGATCTGCATGATCTCTTCGCCGGTGCGGGTATCGAGGTTACCTGTGGGCTCATCTCCGAAAAGGATTGGCGGGTCATTGACGAGCGCCCGCGCTATCGCGACACGTTGCTGCTGGCCGCCAGACAGCTCATTCGGCTTATGCCCCATGCGATCCGCAAGGCCCACGGTCTCAAGTGCGCGCCGAGCCACTTCTGAGCGATTACCGCCACTTCGATACTGCAGAGGCAGCTCAACGTTTTGAAGAGCTGTTGTGCGCGCCAGCAGGTAGAACGTCTGGAAGACAAAACCTATCTTTGCGCTCCGGATCTCCGCGAGCTGATCATCATTCAGGCGGGCAACATTTACCCCGTCCAGTCGGTACGTTCCGCTCGACGGGGTATCGAGGCAGCCAATCAGGTTCATAAACGTCGACTTGCCGGAGCCGGAGGGGCCCATGATCGCCACGAACTCCCCTGGCTCGATATCGACGGTTACTCCACGCAGCGCATTCACCTCGACATCGCCCATCTTGTATGTCTTGTGAAGATCGACTGTCGAGATAATCGCTGTCATGGGCGTCCGCCCGCTCCTCTGCCGGTTTGACGTGACGGCTTCTCCGCTGGCACGTTCACCCGGAACGTTGGATCGTTTGCACCGATTGCCCGCTGCAGCGCTGCGTCGGCAACGTAGTAATCGTAGATGGCCTGCACCTCCGAAACGCGCGCGTTCACGAGCTGAACTTCGGCATTCACGACCTCCGGGATGCTAACGAGCTGGTTGCGCTGCTTCTCGATCGCAACGTCGTATCCGGTCTGCGCGGCTGCAACCGCCAGTATCGAAGCTGCGTAGCGCTCACGGGCCTGGGCCCGGATCAGGAACGACTGCTCTACGTTCAGGCGGACATCCTGCTCGATCTGGTCGAGGGTGCGGCGCGCCTGGTCCAGTCCTGCCTGACTCTGCCGGACGGCCGCCCTCGAGGCTCCGCCATCGAATAGCGGGAAGGAGGCCGATACGTTCAGGCTCCTCTCCTCGCCGGCGTTCGGATTCAGTGCGTATCCTTCCGCGACATCGACCGATACGCTGAGGCCTGCATTGATACGAGCAAGGCGCACGCTGTAGCCTTCAGCATTCACGTTCTCCTGCTGCTGCCGCACATCGAGGCGGTTCTGATAGGCCTGGCGCACAAAAGCGTCCAGGTTTTCAGTAACCGTCGAAGTAGCGGGCGGGGCGGCAGGAGTATCGGCGAGAACAAGCGGCTGCGAGTTGACCACGCCCATGGAGTTCCTCAGGGTGGCCTGTGCAACCCCAACATCGCTTTGCGACTGCAGGAGCGCCACTCTGGCGTTCGCAAGGTCTGCTTCTGCCTGGATCACATCGGACTGGGCCGTAGTGCCCGCCTGGGCCTGCGCCTGGATCACGTCGCGCGTGGTAGTAGCGCGCCGCACATTCTCCTCCTGGACGCGTACCAGCTCCCGGGTTCGCAGCAGGTTGTAGTAATCCTGCGCCACCGCCAGCACCACGCTCTGGCGCTCGTTGCCAAGCGCATACTCCGAAGCAAATTCCGAGCGCCGACTGAAGCCCACATTGGCCTCGCGTCGCCCGGAGTCGTAGATCAGTTGTCGGGCGGCAACAATTGAAGTCGTCGAATCAGAGCGGAAGGAGCCACTGACCGTCGTACCACCGCCGAGGCCATTGCTGTTAAAGCGCGTGCCAGGGTTCAGGCTGTTCTGATAGCTGATAGAGGGAGTAACCTGCGGATAGTAACTGGAACGCGCCTGCGTAAGCCGTTCGCGAGCCGCGAGGACGCCGCTCTGCGCAATCGAAATAGTGTTTCGGCGGGCAAGGCCGTAATCGATGGCCTGCCGGAGCGAAAGGGGTCGCGTCAGGTCGAGCGACACAGGCGCGCTCTGATAGGGGTTTGTCGGCAATCCGTAGACCACCTGCGCAGGGGTCCGCTCCGCCGCTGCGCCCACCATCGCCCGGGTTATCGCATCCGCGAGTGACGGGGAAACCGGCGCCTGCGCATTCGCGACGCAGGCTGCCGAGGCCAGTGTGAGGGCCGCCCCGCAATTCAGAATGGGATGAAATCGATTTGTTCGCACGTCGTACCTCGTTCACTACTGGATTAAAAGTGGTCGACCCGGGAGAGGAAGGGGCTAACCCGCGGAAACCGTTCCCGGAGCCACGAAATGGCCGGAACCGGCCCCTTGAGACTGGCCCAGCTCTCGTTGCCATCGTCAGGAAGAACTCCGAACAGTGCCTGTGTCCAGACGCTGACGCTCGCCTCTACCCTTATTCTAGACGGCCCGCTGTGCGGCTGCGTAACATCATCCACCCTCTGCGGGATACAGATCGACTGATCCCCCAGGACCGCATCGCGACAGACGAGCTCCATTCCACCGACCCAGGGGACTTCGTGGCATAGCGCCGAAAGCACAGACGAGAAGCTTGCTACCCGCGCATAGAACCGCTGATACGGCTCCTGCGGGCTCAGCCCCGCCTTCGCCCCCAACAGCGCGAACGGGGATTCCGCTGGCAGCAGCCAGTCGAGTACGCTCGCCTTCATATTGCGCTGCAAGTGCCCGATCAGTGTTGAAACCGCGGCCCAGTTGCGCCCGTGGGCCTCCAGCACCCGCAGCACGTCGCCCAGGTTGCTCGCACCCGCTGTGTAGATAGCATATGCGTCCAGCCCGCCTCCGCCGGCGTCCTGCAGCACGGTAATGTGAGCCGAGCAGTTGAGCAGAAAGCGCCACCGGCGCAGGTCTCGAACCCGGGCGAGCAGCTCATTCCGGGCTGCGCTATCGAAGAGATCGGCCATCTCGGGGAGGTCCGCCAACACTGCATTTCGCACTCTGAATCCGCCGGGCAGCGCGCCTCCCGGCATTGCCCCGGAGAGCAGAACGCCGGAATCGACGGGCCTCCACCCGAGGCGCTGGTAGAGGCCGGGCCGCTCAGCAACCAGGCCGACGATCCCTATTCCTTGCGAGGCAGCGCGACCGAGGGATTCCATCATGAGCGCCGATGCATAGCCCCGCCGCTCGCACTCTGGCCGTGTCGCCACGCCAGCAATCCCCGCCAGTCCCACAGGACGGCATCGAACGGTCCACCGGTCTTCGACCAGCGTCAGGCACGCAGCAACCACTCCTTCGTCTGCGGCCACAAGCTTATGGTCGCGCCGAAAACTGGGATCCCGATAAAACACCGACCGCGCGGCTTCGAGCGGAAGATCGAACACATCCGCCATCAGCGCGATCATCTCGTCCAGCTGGCTGTCGTCGGGTACCGCGATCGCGATTGGCATGAGAGCCTCCGCCGAAACACGCCTACTTCTGGTCGTCGATCATATGTCGCTGAATGAAGTCCGTGGTGACGTCGCCTCGGCGGTAGAACGCGTTCGCCAGGATTCGCTTCTGGAAGTCGATGTTCGTCTTGATGCCGCGCACCTCCATCTCCTGAAGCGCACGCTGCATCCGGGCGATTGCCGCGGGCCGCGTGGCGGCCCACACAATCACTTTTGCGAGCATAGGATCGTAGTAGGGCGGAACGTCGTAGTCGGCCGTGATGTGCGTGTCGACTCGAACGCCAAGCCCGCCAGGGAGCACGACACGATCGATGTGACCTGCGCTCGGCGCAAAGTTGCGATCCGGATCCTCCGCGTTGATCCGGCACTCGATAGCGTGACCCTCCCAGCGGACCTCCTTCTGGGTAAAGGGCAGCTTCTCGCCGGCAGCCACCTGGATCTGCAATTTCACCAGGTCGAGCCCGGTTACCGCCTCGGTAACGCAGTGCTCTACCTGAAGCCGTTTGTTCATTTCGAGGAAGAAGTAGTCGCCACGCCGATCGACGAGGAACTCGACAGTTCCCGCGTTGCTGTAGCCGATCGCCTGCGCCGCCCGAACAGCGGACTCCCCCATCCGGCTGCGCTGCACGGACGTGAGCCCGTGCGCGGGGGACTCCTCGACGACCTTCTGATGCCGCAGGTTCTGCAGGGAGCAGTCGCGCTCACCGAGATGCACAACGTGGCCGTGCTCGTCGGCGATAATCTGAACTTCAATATGTCGCGGCTCTTCTACGAACTTCTCGATGTAGACGTCCGGACTGCCGAATGCGCCGGCCGCCTCGCTCCGAGCCATGTCGAGCTGTCGGGGAAGGTCCTCTTCGTTCTGAACGAAGCGGATACCGCGCCCGCCACCTCCGAGCGACGCCTTAATCAGCAGCGGGTACCCGACGCGCCTGGCGAACTCAATGGCTTCGGCCTCGCTGCTCACCGCGCCGGTCCCGGGAACAACCGGAACCCTGGCGAGTCGCATGGTTTCGCGGGCCTGGGCCTTATCGCCCATCTTCTCCATGGCAGCAGCCGATGGTCCGATGAACTTCAGGTGGCAGGCCTCGCAAGCCTCGGCAAAACTCGGGCGCTCAGAGAGGAAGCCGATACCGGGGTGAATCGCGTCCGCTCCCGTGATGTGGGCCGCGCTGATGATATTGGGGGCGTTCAGGTAGCTGTCTTTTGGGGCGGGCGGGCCGATGCATACCGCTTCGTCCGCCCAGTGCACATGCTGCGAGTTCTCGTCAGCCGTCGAATGGACGGCCACGGTCTTGATCTTCATTTCGCGGCACGCACGGATGATCCGTACCGCGATCTCGCCGCGATTAGCGATCAGGATTTTCTTAAACATTCATTCGTTTCCGCTCTCAGGGATTGTCAAACCGGTCGCCAGCTCCCGGGCGGGAGCAATTACTGGAAATTCTCATGGCCCGGATACGGACAGTGCGCCTGTCCCGTGTTCGGGTCGTACATGTATGGCATCTTTCCTACAGGGCAGGTGAGCATCTCGGCAGGCAGTTTTAGCTCAGTAAGAGACTGCGGGAACCGGCCATCCGGGTCGCCGGCCTGTGCCGCGAGTAGCCCGAGCTTCACTTGATGGATGTTGTTCATGCACTCGGTGTCGTGAGCTCGCTCTATGGGAGAGTGAGCTTTGCCCAGAGGAGCGCCTTTGGATGCCCCCGTGCGCAGCAGCATGGTTGCCGTGATCGCGCTGAGGGCAACCAGAATCAGGCAGACTACGAGCATCTCCACCAGCGAGAAAGCCTGCTGTCCGCCATTTCGGACACGCGCACGTCTCATGCTTACTCCTTGTCGGCCCCGGGGCCACGGTTTTCGGACGACGCCCTCTACAGGTCGCTGCGGATCAGGAAGAGCGGCTGGCCATACTCCACAGGCTGGCCATCCTCGACCATAACATCAACAACCG